>NZ_JBSFNC010000001.1:0-234860 GCF_053586895.1 Amycolatopsis sp. NPDC003731
GTGACGCCGGTCCCGGGTCACCGCTCACGACCGGCCGCGTCCTCACCCGGGCTCGGCGAAGCTCACCAGGCTGATCGACGGGCGCAGATCGCGCAAGCCGGGCAGGTTCGCGAGCTTCCGCAGGGTGCCCGGCCGCCAAGCCCGGCGCCCGGGCGGCGGCTGCACGTCTTCGACGGCGGCCACGCCGGGGATCCGGCCGGGCAGCCGGGCCGCTTCGGACACGGTCAGCCCGAACGGCATCGGCGGGACGGTGTAGCGGTCCGACAGCCGCAGACCGGAATTGTCGGTGCCGGCCGGTAGAGTGGAAAACGGGGGGCGCCCCCGCGGGACCCGCCGCGAAATCCGCCCGCCCCGCCGCGAATCCCGCCCGCCGCGCACCGTCCGCCGGCTGAGCCACGGCGGGATCGAGTCGAAGAACAGCTGCCCGCCGGGGAACCGCGCGGCGCAGTCGGTGATGAGCGCGAACACCTCCGCGCGCTCGAGGTACATGAACAGACCCTCGGCCGAGATGAACACGCCGCGCGCCGGGTCGGGGACGTCCAGCCAGGAGCGGTCCAGGGCCGAGGTGCCGAGCATGGTCATCCGCGGTTCGGGCGGGAGCAGGCGCCGGCGCAGGTCGGCCACCGGCGGCAGGTCCACCGAAAGCCAGTCGACCTCGGGCCGCCCCAGGCGCCAGTAGGTGGTCTGCAGGCCCTCGCCGAGCGCGACCACCGTGGCGCCGGGATGCCGGTCCAGGTAGGAGCGGATCGCGAAGTCCAGGGCGACCGCGCGCAGCGGGTGGATCTGGTCCGGCTTGCCGAACCGCGCGTAGTCGTAGGAGATCCGGCGCTGGAGGCGTTCGGCCAGCGGGTCGGCGAACGCCGAGCCCGGGTGCCGCGACTCCTCGGCGCGGTTGCGCAGCGTCCACAGGCAGGTGGCCGCCACCCCGTCCAGGGTCGCGCCGTCGATCGGTGCCGCGGTCATGCCGGGTCCGCGAAGGACGTCCGGAGGAAGCCGAGGATCTCCTCCGCCGCGGCCTCCGCCTGCGGCACCAGGCCCGGCATGCTGAGGAAGGCGTGCCCGGCGCCGGCGTACTCGGACAGCCGGACCGTCGTGCCCGCCTTCTCGAGACGCTCGGCGTACCGGCGGCCGTGATCGGCCAGCGGGTCGTGCGTCGGGACCACCACGAGCGCCGGAGCCAGGTCACCCAGCTCGGCCTGCATCGGGGACACCGCGTCGGTACCCGGCGGGACGGCGAGCCGCTGGAACAGGCGCAGCACCGGCACCGAGAGCGTCGGCGTCTCGGCGTACTCGGCGACCGACGGGTATTCGAACATCGCCTCGGTCACGTCGAGCGCCGGGTTGACGAGCACCTGGGCCCGCAAGGGCAGCCCGGCCTCCCGGGCCCGGATCGCGGCCACCGCGCTGATCAGCCCGCCGCAGCTTTCGCCGAAGACGGCGACCCGTGCCGGGTCGATGCCCCAGGCCCCGGCCTCCCGCACGAGGTGCCGGAGCGCGTCCCAGCCGTCGTCGACGGCGTCCGGGAGCGGGTGGTCCGGGGCGACGAGCCGGTGTTCGACCGAGACGACGACCGCGGGCAGCCGGGCGGCGAGCAGGCTGTTGACCCAGTCGCTCTGCACCGCCGTGCCGACGAACCCGCCGCCGTGGACGTGGACGAGCAGGGGTAGCGCGGCGCCGTCGTCCGCGGCCGGCCGGTACACCCGGACCGGCAGGCCACGGCCGGGCAGCGGCAGGTCGCGCCACTCGATCACGGTGTCCGGGTGCGGTTCCCCGGTGATCGCCCGCGCGGCGGCGGACGCCCGGAAGCGGTTCTCCGCCTCGCGGTAGGCGAGCAGTTCTTCGGTGGTCATCGCGAGCCAGTCCGGCTCCGGTGGACGCTGCACGGTCATGATCGCTCCTTGGTTTCGACACCCCAGGTATCGAAACCTACGGTAGCGAAAACCGGTAGGCTCCCGCCATGACGTCTTCCGCCCGGCCGCCGGGCCGGCCCCGCGCCGGCCTCCACGACGTGGTGTTCGCCGCGACGCTGACCACGGTCGCCGAGCTCGGCTACGCCCGCGCGACCGTCGAACGCATCGCGGCGGCAGCCGGCGTCGCCAAGACGACGATCTACCGGCGCTGGCCGTCCAAGGGCGAGCTGATCGTGGACTGCCTCCTGGACGCGTTCGGTCCGGCGCCGCTGGCCGGGGGGAGCCGGGCGGAGCTGCTGACCGCGGTCATCCGCTGGGCGGCGGCGAAGATCGGCGAACCCGGGGTGGGCGACGCGTTCGCCGGCGTGTTCAGCGACGCCGTCAGCGATCCGGCGCTGCGCGTGGTGCTGTCGTCGCGGCTGCAGGACCCCTACCGGCTCGCGCTCGAAGACGCACTCGGCGAACCGGAGCACCGGGTGCTGTTCTTCGTCGACGTCGTGGTCGGCGCCTTGCTGCACCGGATGGGCATGACCGGCGAGCCGATGGTCGACGCCGACGTCGACGCGCTGGTCGAGATGGTCGTGGCGCACTTCCGGCGGCAGTGACGGCCGTCACGCGCCGGGCTGTCACATCGGATCGGGCCGCGGAGTCGTGGGGGTGACGGACCCCGACGGCGGGGCCGCGAACCCCGAGGAGTCCCGATGCACACCGCTCACCTGATCGTCACCATCGCCGCCGCGGCCTGGGTCGGCTTCTCGGCCGTCTCGATGTTCGCCCGCGCGAAGTGGGTCGTCGAGCCGATCACCGAGTACGGCGTGCCCCGGACGTGGTGGAACCTGCTGGGCACGGCCAAGGCGGCCGGCGCGGCGGGCCTGCTCGCCGGGCTCTTCTGGACGCCGATCGGCATCGCGGCCGCGATCGGCCTGGTCCTGTACTTCACCGGCGCGCTGATCACCGTCGCCCGGGCGCGGTCGTACGCGCACCTGGCGTTCCCGCTGCTCTACCTGGTGCCCGTGGTCGTTTCGGTGGCCCTGCTGCCGTGATCGGCGAGCCAGGCGAGGGCGTCGGCGGCGTGCTGCAACACGGACAGGTGGCCCGCGCCGGGCACGGGCCGGTACTCGGCATCCGGGCACCGCCCGGCGAGCCACGCGCTGTGGGCAGCGGGGATCATCCGGTCCTGCTCGCCGTGCAGGAGCAGGACGGGCGCGGTGATCCGGGCGGGATCGGCGCCCCACGGCCGGACGTAGGCGAGGTCGTCGTCGATCAGCCCGCCGGGCCCGTGGGCGAGCGCCGCGCGGACCACCTCGTCCAGCCACGACCAGGACCCGCGGAGCACGGCGAAGTCTTCGGCGGTGAAGACGTCGGGATCGAATTCCGCGGCGGCCTCGTACTTTTCCTTGACGGCCCGGCCTTCGCCGGCGGCCCGCAGCGACGCAGCACTGGCGGCGGCCATGCCCCCGAACCAGTCGAGCCCGTCGGCGTCGAAGGGCGCGACGGCGGCCATGCTCGCGACGGCGAGCACCCGGTCCGGCAGCAGGGCGGCGCAGGCGAGGGCGTGCGAGCTGCCACCGGAGTGCCCCATGAGGGCGAACTCGCCGATCCCGAGCGCGTCGGCCACGGCTTCGACGCACTCGGCGGCGTTCCCGACGGTCCGGTCCGGCACGGGCGTGGAGGTGCGGTAGCCGGGCCGGTCGTAGGAAACGAACCGGACGCCGAGCTCCCGGGCGAGCGGCAGCAACGGCCCGGGCGGAGCGCCGGTGTTGGGGGTGCCGTGGTGCCAGAAGACGGTGAGCCGCGCTGGGCCGCCGGTGTCGTGGACGTGCAGGGTGCGCCCGCCGGCCAGGACGAGTTCGGTCTCGGTGACCATCACCGGGCCAGCCGTTCCGCCAGCCAGGCCAGCGAAAGCGGGTACCGGTAGTCGATCCCGCCGTGGCCGGCGTCGAACAGCTCGAAGTGCACCCGGTCGTCCGGCAGGCCGGCCGCGGCCACCTCCGCCCGGAACGCCTCCGCGCCGATGTCGAGGAAGTACTCGTCGCTCGTGCCCGCGTCGATCCACACCGCGCGCAGGGAGCGGACCGCCTCCGCGCGGCCGGCCACCATCCGGACCGGGTCCCAGTCCAGCCAGCGCTGCCACTGCTCCGGCCGCAGCGCTCCGGTCAGCGGGTCGAAGGGCAGCTCCGGCGTCCCGTCCTCGCGCGCCGAGAAGCACGCCGAAACGCCTAGCACGGTCAGCAGGACCGCGTCTTCCGGCCGGGTGAACGCCGGCCGGCCGCGGAAGTCCGCCCACCACGCCTGGATGTCCTGGTCGTACCCGCGCAGCGCGCGGACCGCCTTGCCGAAGTCGGGGACGTAACACAGTTCGTAGAGCGAGTCGCCCGCGTGCGTCGCCAGCGCGCCGAACAGGTCCGGCCGCAGCATCGGCGTGATCATCGCGCCGAACCCGCCCGACGACTTGCCCGCGATGGCGCGGGATTCGCGGCCGGGCAGCGTCCGGTAGTGCTCGTCGACCCACGGCACGACCTCGTCGCACAGGTACGAGTGGTACCGACCGGTGCCCGGCGAATCGACGAACTGCGAGCCGCCGTAGGCGGTCCACGCGTCGACGTACACCACGATGCAGCCCGGCGCGCCGCCGGCGAAGACGGCGTCGGCCGTCTCCACGAACGGCTGGCGGAACGGGGTCCGGTTGGCCCACATGGTCAGGTGCCCGGTGTAGCCCTGGATCACGTACACCGCCGGGTACCGCTCGTCGCCGTCGTCGTAGCCGGGCGGGACGTACACCCACAGCGGCCGCTCGTGCGGGTCGCCGAGGGGATTGCCGCGCAGCAACGCGGACGTCACGGTGTGCCGGTCGAGCCGCCCGGCGAGTTCGCCGTCCCAGGGGAGCATGCGGCCAGTCAACCACGTGCACGGGCTAAGCATTACCTCTTTTCGACGCGTAGCGTTGAGCCGTTTCGGCCCGAGGTCCGTGTTGCGGACACGGTGGTGGACCGGGAGAAGCGGGGAAGACCATGAGACATCCGGGGCCGTTGTTCACACTGCTCGGCGGGGTGCTGCTCGCCGGCGGGATCAGCATCGCCGACCTGGCGGCCGGGACCGGCGCGCCGACGGTCGCCGGGTCCGCGAACGCCGTGGGCGGCGCGAGCACCACGACGACCGCGCCGCCGCCCGTGACGACGGCGCCGCCATCCGAATCGCCGAAGGCCGACGTGCCCGCGCGAGCGGACTACGCCGGGAAGGTGACCGGCGGCGGCGCGTCGATCGCGGTGTCGGCGCGCGACGGCCACGCCATCGCCTACGTCTGCGACGGCAAGAAGCTCGAAGCCTGGCTCCAGGGCGTGACCGTCGACGGCAAGCTCGACCTCAAGGGCGCGCCGGACGCGACCCTCACGGGCACCTTCGACGTCACTTCGGCCACCGGAACCGTGACGGCGGCGGGCCAGACCTACCGGTTCTCGGTGCCGACGGCGAAGAAACCCGCCGGCCTCTACCGGGCGACGCCGAAGGTGAAGGGCAAGGCGGCGAAGGTCGGCTGGATCGTGCAGTCCGACGGCAGCCAGGTCGGGATCCTCACGACGGACGAAGGCCCCTCGGCCGCCCCGCCGCTCGACCCGGCCGTGGGCACCGCCGACGTCGACGGGTCACCGGTGACCGCCGAGGCGATCAGCGGCGTGGCCGGGACCGGTGACTTCTGATGGCCGCCCCGGTGGCCGGTCACCGCGCCGCGGCCGCGTTCGTGGTGCCGCTGGCGGCCGGCGCGATCGTCTCGGTGGCGCTCGGTGTCTACGGCGGCCTGCACACGCCGACCGGGGTCGCGGTGAACGTCGCGGGCTTCTCCGGGCCGCAGGCGGTGAAGGCGTGGCTCGCCACGGTCGTCGTCGTGCTCGCCCTCGTCCAGCTCGTCTCGGCACTGGCGATGTACGGGAAGCTCGGCGGTGGCGCGCCCGCGTGGGTCGCGCCGGTGCACCGGTGGTCGGGACGGCTGGCTTTCCTCGTGTCGATCCCGGTCGCGATGCATTGCCTGTACGCGCTCGGGTTCCAGGCGTTCGACCTGCGCGTCCTGCTGCATTCCCTGCTCGGGTGCTTCTTCTACGGCGTGTTCGTCGCGAAGATGCTCCTGCTGCGCAAGGACGGCGCACCGGCGTGGTCGCTCCCGCTGCTGGGCGGCCTGGTCTTCACCGGGCTGGTCGGGCTCTGGCTGAGCGCGTCGCTGTGGTTCTTCACCCAGTCCGGCCTGACCTTCTGAGCCCGCGGAGGACGGAACGTTGCGCAACGACGACGTGGACCCGGTGCTGGCGCGCCGGACGGCCCTGGCGGTCTTCGGCGCCGGGCTGGCGGCCGGCTGCACCACCTACGGCGGCAGCACGAACGGGACATCGGCCGCGCCGGCACCGGCCGGCACCGAACTCGGCGCGGCCGCGGACGTCCCGGTCGGCGGCGGCAAGGTCTTCGCGGACAAGCAGGTGGTGGTGACCCAGCCGGCGGCGGGGACGTTCGCGGCCTTCTCGGCCATCTGCACCCACCAGGGCTGCACGGTCGACGCGGTCGCCGACGGCACCATCAACTGCCCCTGCCACGGCAGCAAGTTCAAGATCGCCGACGGTTCGGTGGCGACCGGACCGGCGTCGAAGCCCCTGGAGAAGAAGGCGGTCACGGTCACCGGCGGCAGGATCACCCTGGCTCAGGCGTAGGCCTTCGCGATGGTCCGGGCCTCGATCGTCCACATCGGACTTGACGTGTCCGGCTCGCCGTGCAGCACGGTCCGCCCGTCCGAACAGGTGTACCGGACGTCCGGCGCGGCGACGGCGGTGCACTGCAGGCCGTTCTCCAGCACGAGCAGGAAGGGGCCGGTCGTCCCGCCGGCCTGGGGTGGCGACGGCAGCGTGCCCGAGTAGGTCAGCAGGACGGCCTCGGTCGCCGAGGTCGGGCACCAGACCTGCGGCCGCGTTCCGGGCCCGGCGAAACACGGGTCGTGCGTGGTGCCGCCCGCCGTGCAGCGGTAGGCGTCGTGACGGCCGGACACCGCCGACACCGCCGGGCAGGTGCCGGCCGCCCGGGCCGTCGCGGCCCGCGGGCGGTAATCGACGGTCTGCGTGAACCGCTGCGCGCGGCTGGTGGTCACCGGGACCTCGAACGTGGGGCTCGCCCCGGCGAAGCTGCTGGTCACCGGCCCGATCCCGGCGGCGATGAGCCGGCGCACGACGTCGCCGCCGTCGGGGTGACACGGCTCGAGCGCCGTCCACACTTCGGCCGCGACCTCGGCGAAGGGACGGTCCGCGGTGTACCGGGCGGCGCCGGCGTCCGCGGCGCAGGTCAGCACCCCGGCCGCCGGCCCGGTGCCACCGGCCAGGCCGAACAGCGTGGCCGCGTGGTGGGCCGCCGCGGCGAGCGCCGTCCCGAGGGCGGGCCCGGGATCGGCCTGGCCGCGGAGGGTCGCCGGCAACTGGCCGAAGGCGACGTCGTAGGTCACGCCGGCGCCGGGCCAGAGCAGCTCGCGCTGCCGCGGGCGGCCGAGCAGGACCGCGGCGGCCGTGCCCGCCGCCGCGGTGCGCGTGCCCGGTTCGGGCCAGCCCGGCGGCGTGACGATCCGGTACGGCACCCGCGAATTCGACGTCAGGGTGATGTTCGCGCGGCCGTTCCCGGCGGTCACGCAGACCCACACCGGCGCCTGCGGGTCCGGCGTGCCGACGTCGACGGTCACCCCGCCGGAACTCGCGGCGCGCCCGGCGCAGCCCGGCTTCGGGGCCGCCTCGGTGTCGTGGCCGAGCGCGGCGAGGTCGAGCAGCCCGCCCCAAAAACCGCCGGGGCGAGCGACCTCCGCGACGAGGCTCCGGGTGGCGCCGTCGTAGGTGGCGGGGATGAGCCGCGTCCCGTTGCCGGTGACGACGACGGGCGCGAACCCCGGCGGCGGCGCGGCGGGCACCGGGATCCGGACCTGCGGCGGCCGGCCGTCGAAGCTCAGGTCCGCGCCGCCGCCGATCCGGCGGGTCAGCGGGGCCGCGACGTCGGGCTCCGGCGCCGGACGCATCGAGAACCGGGTGCCGGCCGGCGCCACCACCTCGATCCCGGCGACGCCCGCGCCCGCGTCCGCCTTCGCCGTCCCGGAGAACTGTTGCCGCGCCAGGACCCCGGCGGCACCCAGCAGGAGGACGACCACGGCCGCCGTCAACGCGAGCCGGGCCGGTCGTTCGTTCGTGGCCATCGGCACCTCCCGGAACCCCTGCTCTTCGCGAGTCAGCGGATCCGCCGCGGCCGTTAGCCGCCGTGGCCCAACCGTGACGGGCGGCCCCGGTAATCCGATCGCCCGCGCCCGGTGCGCTCTGGCACGATCGGGCGGGTGCGCGAGATCGCCTGCGACGAGTCGGGTTCGGAGGGCGAGAACCTGCTCGGGGGCGAGACCGACGTTTTCGCCCATGCGGGCGTCCGGATGTCCGGAACCGAGGCGACCGCGTGCGTGCGGGAGATCCGTGACCGCATCGGCTCACCGGCCGAGGAGTACAAGGCCAACCACCTGTTGCGCGCCAAGCACCGCGTGGTGCTCGAATGGCTGCTCGCCCCGGACGGCCCGCTCGCCGGCCGCGGGCACGTGCACCTGACGGACAAGACGTTCTTCGCCGTCCGGGCGGCGGTCTCCCTGCTGGCCGAGAACGGCACGGAGGCGATGGCACGCACCCTCCACCGCACCGGCCCGGCCGCGTTCGGCGCCGCCCGCTGGCAGTACTTCCTGACGGCGTTCACCAGCGTGCTGCGGCTGAACCCCCGTCGCGGCGTGACGACGTCGCCGGAGGAGTTCTTCGCGCTGGTCGGCGCGCTGGCGGACGTCCCGGGCGAAGCCGGCGAGATCGTCGCCCGGTTCCGAGACGGCGGCGAGCGCGTGGCCGCCTACCGCGCGCGGCTGGCCGGCGACCCGGGCCTGGTGCCGGTGCTCGACCCGCTGGTGCCCGCCGTGGTCCACACGGTCCGTCATTGGAGCGCCGACGGCACCCCGGTCGCCCTGGTGCACGACGAGCAGCTGGCTCTCACGGCCGAGCGCGTCCTCCAGCTCAAGGCCACGCTCGGCCCGCGCCTGGCGGACGTGCGGTTCGTCGACTCCCGCGCCGACACCCGCGTCCAGATCGCCGATTTCCTGGCGGGCGTGGCCCGCCGGATCGCCTCGGACGCCCTGCACGGCCGCGGCGACCCGGTGCTGACCACGCTGCTGAGCTCGTTCGTCGACGCCGAGTCGGTCTGGGACGGGCCCGTCGGGTGATCGCCCGGACGCGTCAGAAGCTGATGTCGCCGCCGATGTCGCGCGCCTGCACGACGTTGCCGCCGACACTGCCGGAGATCCGGTTGGCCACACCGCCGGACTCGGCCTGCTGGCCCGCGGCCCGCTCCCACTCGGCACGCAGCTGCTCGCCGAACGCCGGATCCGCCGCCTGCTTCGCTTCGAGCGTTTCGGCCAGCTCACGCACCTGAGGGGAGTCCTGCGCCGCCCCTTCCGCGGCGGTCAGGACGGCCGACGCATCGGGGTCGTCGGCGAACTTGGCCTTGATCAGGTTGTACAACCCCACCACGGCTCTCCCCGCAGCGGCTGCGGCCACGGACACCAGCACAGGCTCAGGCACAGCAACCCCTCCACGACCCACCGGCAAAGCCTCGGTCCCCTTCGAGGATACGGTGACCGGCACGCTGCGCAAGGCCCCCGGCACGCTCGGCATCCGGCGCAGTCCACGAGCCCGGACGGGGGTCCGGCGGTGAGGCGGGGGCTGTGCGGCCGCCGCCCCGCCGCCGGGTCGGTAACGCCGGATTACGCGATAGCGCTTACTCCGACGCGGTGGTCGGGGTTCCAGTAATCCTTGCTACCCAAGACCGGCCCGGTAACTACCAGGGCAAGCAGCAGGGGAAGCGCCAGGGCGATACCGACGAAAAAACACTTGATCATCGTACAATTGCCTTACTGGTCGTTCATTGAACAGGCTCGAATCGGGCTTTCACCCGATCGCGCCGAGAGTCCACGCCCGTGGATCTTGGTCACACCATAGGGGACCCCGGTGGGCCGTCGAATCCGGGTCCACCCTAAGTATTTCGACCCGCCTCTCGGGCGACCTCTATCAGGGTCCCTAACACGCTAAAGCGTCGGGGATACCTCACGGTAGAACGGCGACTCGTCCCCATTTCGGGTGATACTCCGAGTAAGTTTCACATTACTGGCGAGTATTTATCCGTCTCCGCGGGGCCTTCCCGAAGGACCGCGAGGTCCGTCCGGAGGTGCAGTTCGCGTTCGCGGTTCCCCAGGTCGAGGTAAATCGCCGTCGCGGCCAGCCAGCCTTCCTCGGCGGCGGCCAGGCGCCCGGTTTCGTGCAACGCGTGGCCGAGGATGTGCAGCGCCTCGGCCTCGACGACCGCGTTGTGGTTGCGCATGGCCAGCCGCACCGCTTGGCGCGCGTAGCCGATCGCCGCGGCGTGGCGTGCCTGCCGGTGGTTGACCTCGGCCATGACCAGGCAGGCGCGGGGGCCGGCTTCGACGTCGTTGATCTGCTCGATGATCGTCAGCGCGGGCAAGCCGTGTCGCCGAGCTTCCTCGTAGTTCCCCATCCGGCACAACGTGGCGGCCAGCTCGGCCAGGATCTCGGCTTCGCCGTGGCGGTTGCCGATGCCCTGCTTGAGCGCCAGGGCTCGGCGGTACAAGGTCAGTGCCTCGTCGAGCCGGTCGCGCTCACGCAGGGTTTCCGCGAGCCGGTGCAGGATGGCCGATTCGATGCCGGGGTTGCTGGTGGCGCGGAGCTCGCCCAAGGCGCGCCGGTACATGGCTTCGGCGTCGTCCGCGTTGCCGATGTGGGCTTCGAAGGTGCCCAGGTGCAAGAGGGACGTGGCGATCCAGACCGCGCCGCCCGTCTGCTGCGCGATGGCGGCGGCGAGGTGGAGTTCCCGCAGCGCCGCGTCCCGGTCGCCCAGTGCGAGGCAAATCAGGCCGAGGTCACTCCGGGTAGCGCCCTCGGCCTCGAGGTTGTCCACCGTTTGGGTCGAATTCACCGAAACGCTGTACGCATCACGCAATTCACTATAGAAACCATATCTGCGGTAAATGCCGTACAGGGGGTGGGCGAGCCGCCAGGCGTATTCATGGTGATTCCGCTGCGCGGCCCACGGAATGAGTCGGTCGAAATTGTTCTTCTCCGTCAGCAGCCAAGCGGCCGCCGCGCTTTCGGAAGCGAATTCGGCCGTGGGAACGCCGTCGAGCGCGGGCAGCATCGGGACCGGCGGGCGGAACGGGAACAGCAGGCGGTCGGCGTCGAAGCCGGCGTGCAGGTAGTAACTGAGCAGCCGGCGTTCGGCGTGTTCCCGGGCTTCGGCTTTGTCCTCCGTCTCGGCGAGTTCGCGGGCGAACGTCCGGAGCAGGTCGTGCACCCGGTAGCGGCCGGGGGCGCCCGTGTGGGTGAGGAAGTGGGTGCTGACGAGGACGTCCAGCGCGTGCCGGACCTCTTTCGCCGGCCGCCCGGCCAGCGCGGCGGCGGCGGGCAGGGTCAGTTCCGGTGCCGGGGACAGGCCGATCGACCGGAGCAGGTCGCGAGCCTCGCGGGGAAGAGCGTTGTAGGTGACCGAAAGTGCAGCGCGCATGTTCGACGGCGGGTCGTCTCCGTCGTCCCCGATGTCCAGCAGCCTGCTCTGGTCACGGAGTTCGTCGGCGAGCTCCGTCAGCGCGGCCCCGCGGCGGCTCTCGATGTGGTGGGCGACCAGTTGCAGCGTCAGGGGAACGCCGCCGCACAACGCGGAAATCCGGGCGAGCGGTTCCCGTTGGGCAGCGCCGCCCGGGCCGACACGGTTGGTCAGGACCTCGACCGCGTGCAGCTCGTTGAGCGGGGTCACCGAACAGCGCCGCGCCCCGTGGCGGCTCGCCAGCGCCGTGAGACCCTGGCGGCTCGTGACGAGCAGCAGGCTCGGAGACAGGGTGACCAGCAACGGCAGCACGTGCGCCGAGCTCGCCGCATTGTCGAGCACCACCAGAGTGCGTTGCCGCGCAAGGATTTCCCGCAGCTTGGCCGCCCGCCGGGCGGGCGTGGGCAGGCGGGCGATGGGAACGTCGAAGGCGTCGAGGAGCTCGTCGACCACGTCCTCGGCTTTGATGGGCCGTCCGCCGTCGAAGCCGTGCAGGTCCAGGTACAACGCGTTGTCGGTCAGCCTGCCGTACTGCCGGTGCGCCCAGTGCACCGCCAGCGCGGTTTTCCCGATGCCCGCCAAGCCGTCCAGGACGATCACGCCGGGCCGGAACCGGCCGTCGGCGTCGCGGGCCAGGCCGTCGAGCGTCTTCTGCAGATCGTGGTGGCCGACGAACCCGGCCGCGGCCGGCGGCAGGGTCGACCGGCCGCGGGGTGCCAAGGCCGGCAACAAGCTGAAGGCCGAGTCCGATGGGGGCCGGGGGCGGGGCAGCGACGCCAGCCGTTCGGCCGCACTGCGCGCGCCGCGTTGCGCCGACGCGGAAATCCTGTTCGGCAGCAACGAATTGTAATAGGCGAGGAGGTCGGCGGCCGCGGCGCGATCGTCCTCGGCGACGAGCAGCTTGCGGACGGACATGTGGTAGGCGCCCATGTCGTCGATCCGGCCGAGTTCGCGCAACACGTGCAGGCGCCGCCGGGCCAGCCCGAGATCGGTCCGGTGTTCTCGCTGGAGCTCATCGAGTTTCCGCAGTGCGGCTTCGCAGTGCCCGAGCGCGATCAGCTCGCCCAGCAGCAACTGGTTCGCCGGGAGCCAGGCGTGGTGCACCGCCGCGTACCGCCAGGTCTGCGCGGGCTGGGACGTCAAGTCCGCGAGCGGCTGCCCCCGCCAGAGGGCCAGGGCACTCGTGGCCACTTCGCAGGCGGCCTCGTGGTTTTCTTCTTTGCTGTGCCGCCGGGCCGTTTCGATGAGCTTTTCGAAGGTGAAATAGTCGATCGCGGACCGTTCCACTTCGAGGTGCAGTGCGCCGTCGATCGTGCGGAGTGCCCCGGGGACACCGGCTTCGCGCATCGCCTTGCCGATGCGCGCGGAGTACGTGCGGAAAGTGGACACCGGATCATTCGGTTCCGGCTCGTCGAGCGACCAGACCCACTCGGCCAGCGTGGCCATTCCCATCCGTGCCCCGGGATCGGTGAGCAGCGCGGCCAGCACCCTGCGGAGCTTGAGCGATCCCCACTCGGTGGTCAACTGCCCGTGCATTCGCAGGGTCGTCTGCCCGAGAATTCCGAATGCGATCTCCATCCCGCCAGCTTTCCCCCCTCCCGGGATCGCTGATCCTCCTCGCCGAATCCGAGTCTGGCATTCGCCTGCGCGCCCGCGCCACCGCTCTGACCAGTGCTGACATTGATTTGTCACGTTCGACACGAGCGTGTTGCCGGTTTGCCGCCGCCGCCGACATGTCGTTGACAGCAGCGGGTTCCATGCTTCCGGTGTCCCGTCGAGCACCGACCGAGCGGAGCGCACATGTCGGCATCCACCGGCCAGCCGAAACCGTTGCGCGGCTGTATTCCGGCGAAGCTCGCGGTTCTCCGTGCGCAGATCGGAAAGGAGGTGCGACGTCATGATCGAATTCATTGAAGCGGACCGTGAACCCACTTTCAGCCACCCGACCCAGCAGAGCTAGTGACGAGGAGGAGCGGCCATGCGGCGACCCAGGATCAAACCCGAGCACCTCCCGGTCCGCCACGGGAACGATCGGATCCGGATCGGCGGTGTGGTGCGCGGGATCGCCGCCGACATCGGCGATCCCGGCGGATGGGTATGGGCGCTGCTCGAGCTGCTCGACGGTTCGAGGACCACGGACGAGGTCGTCGCCGGCCTCGTCCGCCTCCACCCGCAGCGGACCGGCGCCGACGTCCGGGCGGCGATCGGCGACCTGGTCCGGGCCGGGTACGTCGAAGACGTCGGCGAGCCGGACCCCGGCGGGCTCAGCGCCGCCGAGCGGGAGCGCTACTGCCGGAGCCGGGCGCTCTTCCGCTGGATGGACCGCACGCCGCGCCGCACGAGCTGGGACACCCAGCTGCTGTTGCGCGGGGCGCGGGTCGTCGTGATCGGGATCGGCGGCGTCGGCTGCACCGCCGCGCAGACCCTGGTCGTGTCCGGGGTCGGGCACGTCCACTGCGTCGAACCCGACGTGGTCGAGCTGTCCAACCTCAACCGGCAGATCCTGTTCACCGAACGCGACCTCGGCCGCCCCAAGGTCGCGGCCGCCGTCGAGCGGCTGCGGGCGCAGAACTCCGAGGTCCGGGTCACCGGTGCGCGGTTGCTCGTCGACGGCCCGGCGGTGCTGCGGACGCTGGCGATCGGCTACGACGTGGTGCTGCTGGCCGCGGACGAGCCGCCGGAGATCCGCGCGTGGACCAACCGGGCGTGCCGGGATACCGGGACGGCGTGGGTGCACGGCGGCTACCACGGTCCCCAGGTCAATTGCGGGTTGTACGCGCCGGGCACGGGCCCGTGCTACGACTGCGCCCGCGTCGCGGAGCGGGAACGCCGTGCGGCGCTGCCCCCGCGGACTTTCCCGGCCGCGGCGGAGCACTTCCGGCCCCAAGCGGCCAACGCCGTGTCGGCCGGTGTGGCGGGCCAGCTGGCCGCGCACGCCACGCTGAGCCTCATCACCGGGGCGCCGAAGCTGCGGACCAACTGCGAGTACGGGTTCAACCTCGTCACCCTGCAGGACAGCTTCGCGCTCGGCCCCGAGGAACCCAGGCCGGATTGCCCGACCTGCGGGTGACGTCACGGCGTCAGGTCGCGCACCCGGGCACGCAGGGTCTCGGCGCGTTCCGCATCGAGGGGATCGAGGAGCGCGGCGGCCTCCTCGAGGCAGTCCGCCGCGCTCACGGCTTCTCCGGTGTGCTCGAGCGAGGTCGCCGCCGTCTCGAGGGCCTCGGCGAGCAGCGCCTCGGAGCCGGCGAGTGCCCGGTACTGCGCGATGGCTTGCGCCGTGTACTCGAGCGCCGCGTCGTGGGCCTGGAGACCTTGCAGCGCAATGGCCACATCGCACCGGGCGTAGGCCTCGCCGACCGGGTCGTCGGCCTCGCGGCGCAGCACGAGCTCGCGTTCGGCGTGCGCGCGAGCCTGCTCGAACTCGCCCAGCCGGACGTTGATCCGGCTGAGATTGCACTCCACGACGGCTTCCGGACGCGGGCCCGCCCGCCGGGCCAGCGGCAACGCCGCGAGGTAGTGGTCCCGGGCCTCGGCATAGCGCTGCTGCAGGAGGCGGATCTGCCCCAGACCGGTCAGGGCCACCTGGTGCCGGACGGCGTCGCCGAGTTCTCGCGCCAGCATGAGCTGTCGGCCGAAGTCGGCTTCGGCGTCGTCCCAGCGGCCCAAGTCCGCGAGCGTGTCACCCCGGAAACCGAGTAGGAAGGCCTCCGCGGCGCGGTCCCCGGCCGCTTCCGCGGCACGGAGGCCGAGGGTTTCGGCTTCGAGGCGCACCGGCCACAGGGCGCGCTCGCGGAGGCTGAGGAACCGCGCGGCCGCCGCCAGGACCACCGCGGTCCGGTGCGTGCCGGCCGAACGCAGGACCGCCAGCAGGTTGGCCTGCTCGGTGTTCAGCCACGCGATGGCCTCGCCGCGGTCGGCGAACGGCACGTCCGGGCCCACCCGGGGCAGCTCGATGTCCGGGGCTTCGAGGCCGGGGAAGACCAGCCGGTCGGCGGCCTGCGCGGTGCGGGCGTACCAGGTGGCGAGCCGGGACACGGCCTCGCGCCGGCTGCCCGGGTCGTCGTCCCGCTCGGCGCGGTGCGCCGCGTAGGCGTGCAGCAGGTCGTGGCACCGGTAGCGCCGGCCCCCGACGGACTCGACCAGGTGCGCGTCGGCCAGTGCTTCGAGCACCCGGTACGCCGTGGCGGCGTCGACCCCGGCCACCGCCGCGGCGGCCGGCACCCCGAACTCGGCACCGGGATGCAGGCCCAGCCGTCGGAACACCCCGGCGTGCTCGGCCGGGAGCCGCGCGTACGACCAGTCGAACACACTCCGCACGGCACTGCGTTCGTCTCCGCTGCTGCTCAACACGTCCAGCCTGTCCGCGCCGCCGGCGATGTCCGCCACGACCTCGGCGACGCTGGTGTGGCGGCGGGTGGCGATGCGGGTGGCGGCGATCCGCAGCGCGAGGGGCAGCCGCGCGCACACCTCGACGAGGTCGGCGACGGCGTCGGGCTCGGCGGCGACCCGCGCGGCCCCGAGGATCCGGCGGAGCAGCACGCGGGCTTCGTCCGGGGTGAACAGGTCGAGGGTAACCTGGCTGGCGGCCTCGGCGACGAGCAGCCCGGTCAGGCTGGCCCGGCTGGTCACCAGCACGACACAGCCGGGGGAACCGGGCAGCAGCGGGCGGACCTGCTCGGCGGTGCCGGCGTTGTCCAGCACGATCAGCACCCGGCGGCCGGCGAGCACCGAGCGGTACAACCTGGCCTGGGCATCCGGTTCGGCGGGGATCCGGTCCTCCTCGACGCCCAGGACGTGGAGGAACGACGCGAGCACGAGGTCCGGGCGCACCGGCGCGCTCGGGCCGTAGCCGCGCAGATCGGCGAACAGCGTGCCGTCGGGGAAGCGGTGTTCCACCCGGTGCGCCCACTGCACGGCCAGGGCCGTCTTCCCGACCCCGGCGGTGCCGTCCAGCGCCGAAATCACCATGGCGGCCGGGTGATCTTCGTCGGCGAGCAGGAGGTCGTCCAGCCGGGCGAGCTGCTCGTCCCGCCCGGCGAAGTCGCGCACCGCCGGAGGCAGCTGGCGGGGCACCGGCAGTTCCTGCCGCGGCACGGCGGGGGACAGCACGACCTGCCCGATCGAGCCCGCCTGCACCACGGAACCGGCGACGGTGCCGGGCACCTCGTTCGTCACCTTCGTGCCGTGCTCGTGCCCCGGTTCGTCGACCATCGCCGTACCCCAGCCCGCAGCCCACCAGTCGAACTTCCGGTGTACCGCACAACGCCGGGTCCATGAGCACGATGTGACCCGGTCGACGCTCAGCGTCACCCGTCCGCGCGGCGCTCGGGAAGCTCCTCACCGGCCCACGTACCCTGGCTTGGTGCGCACCCGGCCCACCCTCTCCTGGACGTCGGCGGACGCGCCGCTGCCGCGGACGTCCAGCCTCGACGAGCTGACGAGCATCGTGGCGCGCGGGCGGGTCGCCGTGCTCAGCGGGGCCGGGTTGTCCACCGAATCCGGGATTCCCGACTACCGCGGTGAAAGCGGCAGCCTGCGCCGGCACACGCCGATGACCTACGAGGAGTTCGTCACCAGCGCCGAAGGGCGGCAGCGGTACTGGGCGCGCAGCCACCTCGGCTGGCGCACGATCGCCCGCGCCGACCCCAACGACGGCCACCGCGCCGTGACGGCTCTGCGCGAGCGGGGTTACGTCTCCGGCGTCATCACGCAGAACGTCGACGGCCTGCACCAGGCGGCCGGCACCGCGGACGCCGTCGAGCTGCACGGCAGCCTGGACCGCGTCATCTGCCTGGACTGCCGCCGCACCAGCCCGCGGATGGAGCTCGACCGGCGGCTGCGCGCGGCCAACCCCGGCTTCACCGGCGCGGCCACCCGGATCAACCCGGACGGCGACGTCGAGCTGCCCGCGGACGTCGTCCGCGGCTTCCGGCCGGTCTCGTGCGAGGCCTGCGAAGGCGTGCTGAAACCGGACGTGGTGTTCTTCGGCGAGAACGTGCCGCGGCCGCGGGTCGAGCAGTGCTTCGGGCTGGTCGACGACGCCGAGGCGCTGCTGGTGCTCGGTTCTTCCCTGACCGTGATGTCGGGGCTGCGCTTCGTCCGCCACGCGGCCAAGGCGGGCAAGCCGGTGGTGATCGTCAACCGCGGGGAGACCCGCGGCGACCGCTACGCCGCGGTGCGCGTCGACCGGCCGTTGGGGCCCGCGTTGACCGAGCTGGTCAGCCGGCTCGCCGGGGAGCGCGGCCGAACCGCGTGAGCAGCCGCTCCTGCCGGGACGCACCGGGCGGGATCGGCGGCGGCTCGGCGAAGATGCCCGGGTCCAAGCCCGCGAAGATCGTGGCGTAGTGCTCGTCGATCCACGCGACCAGGCCCGGGTCGAGGGTCTCGTTGGTGCCGAGCGCGCGGGAGAGGTCCCAGGTGTGCACGGTGCTGTCGGTCGTGCGCACGGCCAGGGCCCGCCGTCCGGTGAGCTTGCCGAGCGGGTAGTCGACGACGCGGTCCAGCGCGCCTTCCTCGGCGAAGGCGGCGGCGCAGGCCCGGACCGAGCCGGTGTACGCGGCGACGGGGTCGTCGCCGAGGGCGTCCTCGTCCCGCCGGGCCAGGAATTCCTCGCGGGTCGCTCCGCGGAGGAGACCGATGTAGTTGAGGTTGCCGCGGGTCATGTGGTTGACCAGCGCCCGCACGTCCCACTCGGAACACGGCGTGGGCGCGTGCCAGCCGTCGGGTGGCACGGCGCGGAGATGGTGTTCGAAACCCCGGGAGGCGAGCAGGAAGCGGTCGAGGAGCATGGCGGCCAGCCTGGCCCGGCCCGCGACGCCGTGCTCGCGGTTATCGGACGGAGTGGACGAGCCGGTCCGGGCAGGTGGGGGGAACCTGGCCCGGACCGGCTCTGGCGACGGACCTCCACAGCCGGTCGTCGCCTGCAAGACGCGGCGGCGGCCCCATGCGTTACAACGGCTGCAACCCGGTCCACGACCAGCGGGGTACCGGCAGCCCGGCGGGGACGTCGGCGGGCGGGCCGGGGTAGGTGAGCACCTCGGCCACCGCCCACTCCATGTACGCCCGCAGCGCGGCGCGGAACTCCGGGTCGGCGGGCAGGCCGGCGTCGTCCGCGGCCTGGACGAAGCACGCGACGAACCGGCGGCCGAGGTCGGTCATGTCGCCGTTGCCGGCGTGCATCCGGAGCATCGCCGAGTGGTCGCTGCACTCGCGGGAGAACCGCGGCGGGCCGCCCATGACCTCGGCCCAGTACCAGGCGAGCCGCTCGACGTGCTGCGGGTGCTGGTCCTGCTTCGAGAACGGGTGGTTCAGCTCCGGGTCGGCCAGGCAGCGCTCGTGGTGGGCGGCGGCCAGCGCGCGGAACGCGGGTTCGCCGCCGGCGAATTCGTAGAGCGTCGGACGCATCCGCCGAGCCTGGCACGCCGGGCCGCCGGGGGCTAGCGTGCCCCGGCGGCCGCGCGTTCCGCCGCGGGGGAGAAGCCGCCCAGTGCGCCGACCGCCCGCTCGACGTCCTCGGTGACGAGGTCGTGGTTCAGCGCCCCGGCGGCGGCCGCGCCCTGGGCGGCGGCGATGATCACGGTCGCCCGCGCGTCGACGACGTTCCCCGCGGCCCACACCCCGGGCACGCCGGTCTTCCCGGACGGGTCGACGTCGCCTTCGGCGTAGCCGAGGTCGCGCAGCAGCTGGTCGTGCGGGACGGTCCGGGTGCGGAGGAACAGCGCGGCCCGCGGCACGAACCGGGCGCCGACCTCGATGCCGGTGAGGCGGCCGCCGTCGCGCCGGACCGCGGTGACGACGCCGTCGACCACGCGGATCCCGCGCGCGTCGAGCCGGTCCCGGTCCGCATCGGACGGTGGCTCGGTGTGCGCGAAGTACACGACGTCCGGTGACCACTGGCGGACCAGCAGCGCGTGCTCGACGCTCGCCGGCTCGGTGCCCAGCACGCCGAGCGGCTGGTCGCGCAGCTCGTAGCCGTGGCAGTAGGGGCAGGTCATCGCGTCGGTGCCCCAGCTCTCCCGCAGGCCCGGGAGCTCCGGCAGGTCGTCGTGGACGCCGGTGGCGACCAGGACGCGCCGGGCGGTCAGCTCGCGGCCACTGGCCAGCCGGGCCGTGAAGCCGTGGTCCAGCCGGGTCACCCGGTCTTCGAGGAGTTCCACGCCGTAACCGCGGAGCTCGCCGCGGCCGATTTCCAGGAGTTCGGACGGCGGCAGGCCGTCGCGGGACAGGAAGCCGTGCATGTGCGACGCCGGCGCGTTGCGCGGTTCTCCGCCGTCGACGACCGCGACGCGCCGCCGCGCCCGGCCCAGCATCAGGGCGGCGCTGAGACCCGCGGCGCCGCCACCCACCACCAGGACGTCGAAGCTGTTGTTTTCGCTCATGCCGCCACCATGAACCCGGCTTGGCGGATTCGACAACTAATGTTGCCGATTCCGGGACAAGCGGGTTTCCTGGAGGCATGACGGACGCGATCACCCAGGCCCTCGCCGAGGTCGGCCCCCGCCTCAAGCGGGTCCGCACGCAGCGGCGGGTCACCCTCGCCGACCTGTCGGAGGCGACAGGCATCTCGAAGAGCACGCTCTCCCGGCTGGAGTCCGGGCAGCGCAAGCCGAGCCTGGAGCTGCTGCTGCCGATCGCCCAGGCCCACCAGGTGCCCCTCGACGAACTGGTCGGCGCGCCGGAGGTCGGCGATCCCCGCGTCCGGCTGACCGCGCGGCGGATCCCACGCCACAACGGCGCGACCATGACGGTGCTGCCGCTGACCCGCCAGCCGGGCGCGCCACAGGCGTTCAAGATGATCCTGGAACCGGAGACGGGCGAGCCCGATCCCCAGGTCCACGAGGGCTACGAGTGGCTGTACGTCCTGTCGGGCCGGCTGCGGCTGATCCTGGCCGACCGGGACATGACGCTGGGGCCGGGCGAAGCGGCGGAGTTCGACACCCGCCTTCCGCACTGGTTCGGCGCGGTCGGCGGCCGGCCGGCGGAGATCCTCAGCCTGTTCGGCAAGCAGGGGGAGCGGCTGCACCTGCGGGCGAAGTCGCGTTAGCCCAGCTCGCGCTGCATCAGAAGGGTGTCGAGCCAGCGGTCGTGCTTGAAGCCGACGCGCCGCAGCACGCCCGCGTCGGTGAAACCGGCCGCCCGGTGCAGGTTCCGCGACGCCGGGTTGCCGGAGTCGACGATGACCGCGATCGCCTGCCGGGCTCCGGCTTCCCCGCACCGCTTGAGCAGTTCGTCGAGCAGCCGCCGCCCGTGGCCCCGGCCGGCCGCCCGGGGTGCGAGGTAGATCGTCGTCTCCACCGAGTACCGGTACGCCGGCTTGGGTCGCCACGGCGCGGCCAGCGCGTAGCCGAGGATCTCGCCCTCGTCGGCGAGGACGAGGAAGGGCCACGTGCGCTCGCGGATCTTCGCCCGCCACTGCTGCGCGGTCGGCGGCGTGGTTTCGAAGGTGAAGACCGAATCGGTGACGTACGGCGTGAAGACGGCGGCAATGCCTTCGGCGTCGGCCTCCGTCACTTCCGCTATAGTGGACATAATCGGTATTATAGAGGAATGATCGATCCGGGATCGCTCGGCCGTCACCTGCACGACCTGCGGGCGGGCCGCGGGCTGGCGCTGAGCGCACTGGCCGGAGCGGCGGGCGTGAGCGTCAGCATGTTGTCGGCCATCGAGCGCGGCGAGAAGACGCCGACGGTCGTGGTGCTGTCCCGGATCGCCGACGGCCTCGGGCTGTCGCTGTCCCGGCTGCTCGCCGACCTGGAGAGCGACCGCGTGATCCTCCGCCGCGCGGCGGAGCAGGACCACATCGCCGAACCCGGCGGCTGGCACCGCACCGTGCTGACCCCGGTCGTCCCCGGCGTCAACTTCGAGTGGATCCGCACGACCCTGCCGCCCGGGTGCGACGCGGGCGCTTTTCCGGCGTACGCCCCGGGATCGCACGAGTTCGTCGCCGTCGAGTCGGGCGAGCTGTGCCTCGGTGTCGGCGCGGCGGAGTACGTCCTCGCGGCGGGCGATTCGGTGTACTTTCCCGCCGACGTCACGCATTCTTACGCGAACCGCGGCAAGAAACCGTGCGTGTACTTCGTTGCGGCCCTGATCATGCGGCCCCGCTCGGCGGGGTGAGGAAAACGGGGTGACACGGCCGCGAAGGCCGTGTCACCCTTCCCGTCATGTTCCCCGTGTCCGATAGCGCGACGCTCGCAGGCCTGTCCCTGCCGAGCGCGGTGTCGGCACGGCTGACCGGCGCTCGAAGCTGACCCTTCCCCGATTTCCCCCGCCCTGGGCGCGAAACCGCCGGGGGAGGGTCGACGCGCTCCGCCCGGTTTCGCGCAGTTCCGTTCCAGCGCAGGGAAAACCCATGACCAAGCAGCAGTACGTGCGGACCAAGCCGCACCTGAACATCGGCACGATGGGGCACGTCGACCACGGCAAGACCACCCTCACCGCGGCCATCACCAAGGTCCTCGCCGAGCGGGGTGGCGCCGACTTCGTCGCCTTCGACCGCATCGACCGCGCACCGGAGGAGATCGAGCGCGGCATCACCATCAACATCGCCCACGTCGAGTACGAGACGCCGACCCGGCACTACGCGCACGTCGACATGCCCGGGCACGCCGACTACGTCAAGAACATGATCACCGGCGCCGCTCAGCTGGACGGCGCGGTGCTCGTGGTCTCGGCCCGGGATGGCGCGATGCCGCAGACCCGCGAGCACGTCGTCCTGGCGCGCCGGATCGGCGTCGAGCACCTCGTCGTCGCGCTCAACAAGGCCGACGTCGCCGAGGACGAGGAGCTGCTCGACCTGGTCGAGCTCGAGGTACGCGAGCTGCTGACCCGCTACGGGTTCGACGGCGACGCCGTACCCGTGGTCCGGGTCTCCGGGCTGCGCGCGCTCGAGGGCGACCCGCGGTGGACGCAACGCATCCTCGACCTCCTCGAGGCCGTCGACGAGCACGTGCCGATCCCGCCGCGGCGGCTCGACCTGCCGTTCCTGATGCCGATCGAGAACGTCCTCACCATCACCGGCCGCGGCACCGTCGTGACCGGCGCGGTGGAGCAGGGCACCCTCGCCGTCGGCGACGCGGTCGAGGTGATCGGCCTCGGCCCGGCGGTGACCACCGTGGCCACCGGGCTCGAGACGTTCGGCAAGCCGATGGACCGCGCCGAGGCGGGCGACAACGCCGCGGTGCTCCTGCGCGGGGTCAAGCGCGGCGAGGTCCGGCGCGGCCAGGTCGTCTGCCTGCCGGGCAGCGTCCGGCCGCACACGCGGTTCCGCGCGGACGTCCACGTGCTTTCGGCCGCCGAGGGTGGCAGGCGGACGCCGTTCGCGGCGAACTACCGGCCGCAGTTCCACTTCCGCACCAGCGACGTCGTCGGCGTGGTCGCCCTGGCCGAAGGCGTCACCGTCGTCCGGCCGGGCGACGCGGCGGAGCTGACGATCGAGCTCGGCCAGCCGGTCGCGATGAGCCCGGGCCTCGGGTTCGCCATGCGCGAAGGCCGGCTGACCGTCGCCGCCGGCACCGTCCGCGAGGTGCTGGACTGAAGATCGGGCTCGCCCCCGCCCGCGGGCGGGGGCGAGCTTGACGCATCCGATCATTTGCTCTTAGCTGAACACGCATCCCGATCCGCCGTCGGAAGCGCGGGCTTCCGCCATGGCGAGATTAGGGAGACTCCGTGGGAAGAGCGTTGAGCCGCCGCCGTGCCGTCGTCTGGGGAGCCGCGGGCGCGGCCCTGCCACTGGTCGGATCTCCGGCGGCCGGAGCCGAGGAATTCGGGAACCAGCCGGGCCGCTTCTTCGACGTCACGAAATTCGGCGCGAAGGGCGACGGGCGCACGATCGACACCGCCGCGATCAACCGCGCGATCGACGCGGCCGCGACCCGCGGCGGCACCGTGTACTTCCCGGCCGGGACGTACGCGAGCTATTCGATCCACCTCAAGAGCAACATCGCGCTGTACCTCGGCGCCAACGCGACGATCCTGGCCGCCGCCCCGGCCGGCGGCCGGGGCTACGACCCCGCCGAACCGGGCGCGGGCAACCCGTACCAGGACTTCGGGCACAGCCACTGGCACAACAGCCTGATCTGGGGCGAAAACCTCGAGAACGTCACCATCGAGGGGCCCGGCAAGATCGACGGGAAGGGCCTGGTCGCCGGGGGCAGCGCGGAATCGGCGCCGCTCAACGGGAACAAGGCGATCGCGCTCAAGCTGTGCCGCAACGTCGCGATCCGCGACATCACCATCGTCAACGGCGGGCACTTCGGCATCCTGCCCACCGGCGTCGACAACTTCCGCATCGAGGGCCTGGTGATCGACACCAACCGCGACGGCATCAACATCGACTGCTGCAAGAACGTGCGGATCGCCGATACGACGGTCAACTCGCCGAACGACGACGCCATCGTGCTCAAGAGCTCGTACGCGCTGAACCAGGTGCGCGACACCGAAAACGTCGCCATCGACAATTGCTTCGTCAGCGGCTACGACCTCGGCACCCTCGTCGGCGGCACGTTCAAGACGTCGTCCTACGGCCGCACCGGCCGGGTCAAGTTCGGGACCGAATCCAACGGCGGCTTCCGCAACATCGCGATCTCCAACGTGGTCTTCGAGCACTGCCGCGGCCTGGCGCTGGAAACGGTCGACGGCGGCCGGCTGGAAGACGTCACGATCAGCAACCTGACCATGCGCAACGTCCAGATGCCGTTGTTCCTGCGGCTGGGCGCGCGGATGCGCGGGCCGGCCGGGATCCCGGTCGGGTTCCTGCGCCGGGTGAGCATCAGCGACGTCACGACGATCGACGCGGACCCGCGCTACCCCTCGTGCCTCGCCGGGATTCCGGGCCACCCGATCGAGGACGTCAAGCTGAGCAACATCCGCCACCACCTGGCGGGCGGCCTGACGCCGGGGGACGCCGTGCAGAACCCGCCGGAGCTGGAGACCGCGTACCCCGAGCCGTCGATGTTCGGCACGCTCCCGGCGTACGGCTTCTTCGTCCGCCACGCCCGGGGAATCAGCTGGGACAACGTCGATGTGCGCTTCGGCAGGCAGGACACGCGCCCGGCGTACGTCCTGCGGGACGTGGCCGACGCCGACGTGCACCACTGCCGCGCGGAGAAGGTGGCGGGCACGCCGACGTTCGTGCTCGACGGCGTCGACGACTTCCGGGTGAGCGACGGCCGCCCGGTGCCGGAGGCCCGGGTCGACCACGCGGATCACCAGGAGCTGTAGGAACTCCGGCCGGGTCCCGGCGCCGCCGCGGGACCCGGCCGGTCAGCCGCCGGTCAGCGGCCGCGCAGCTTCGGGCGGGCCAAGCCGATCACCGACATGACGATCAGAGCCACCGCGGCCACCGCCGCGATCACCGTCAATACGGGCGCCCGGCTGTCCGTGCCGGTCAGGCTGAGAATGCTCGACAGAAGCAGAACCGCCCCCACGGCCAGGAAGATCCAGCACAGCGCAGCCGTTTCCGGGATGAAGCGCCAACGCCGTTCGGCCATCGCAACCTCCTCGATCGGGTGTGTCCGGGAATTGCCCCGGCCGGGAGTCGATCAAACCGGCGGAAATCCGCCATGACCCGCAGCCGGCGATCAAGCCGTCGCAAACCTGCCAGCCCGCGCGATCCGCCGCCGGTTCACTGGGCCGCATGAACGCACCAGCGCCGCGGTGGCCGGCCGTCTTCGCCGTCACCGTCGGGATCTTCGCCATCGTCACCACGGAAATCCTGCCGATCGGGCTGCTGACGCCGATCGCGGCCGGGTTCGGCGTCTCGGCCGGGACCGCCGGCTGGACCATGACCGTGCCCGGGTTCGTCGCCGCGGTCGCCGCGCCGGTGGTCACCGTCGCGGCCGGCCGGCTCGACCGGCGCGTGCTGCTGGGGGGCCTCCTGGTCCTGCTCGCGGCCGCCGGCTTCCTCACCGCCGCCGCACCCGCGTTCTGGGTGCTCCTGGCCGGCCGGTTCCTGGTCGGCATCGTCATCGGCGGCTTCTGGTCGATCGGCGCCGCCCTGGCACCCCGGCTCGTCGGGACCGCGGCCGCCGCGCGGGCCACGTCGGTCATCTTCGCCGCGGTGCCCCTCGGATCGGTGCTGGGCGTGCCGCTCGGCACCCTCGTCGGTCAGCTCGCGGGCTGGCGGACGGCGTTCCTCCTGCTCGGGGTCCTGAGTCTCGGAACCGCCGCGGCCCTCGTGCTCCTCGCGCCGCCCCTGCCGCCCGAAGAAGCCACGCGGCTGAACGTCCTTAGTGGACTCCTGCGGCGGCGCGGCGTCCGAAGTGGACTGCTGGTGACGTTCCTCGTGGTCCTCGCCCACTTCGGCACCTACACCTACGTCACGCCGCTGCTGCGGGACGTCGTCCGGCCGGAGGTGCTCAGCGCCTACCTGCTGGCGTACGGCGTCGCCGGGATCGCGGGCACGTTCCTGGCCGGCCGGTACCGGGCGGGCTTCGCGCTTGCGGCCGCGCTGATCGCGGTGGCGGTCTTCGCCCTGCCGCACACCGGACCGGCCGCCGCGCTCGCGACCCTCCTGGTGTGGGGCGTGGCCTACGGCGCGGTGCCGGTCTACTCCCAGCTGTGGTTCGCGCGCGAAGCGCCGGACGCCCGCGAGGCGGCCACGGTCCTGTTCACCGCGTCCTTCCAGGCGACGATCTCCGCCGGCGCGCTGGCCGGCGGCTTCGTGGTCGACGCGGTGTCGGTCCCGGCCGTGATGACCTGCGGGGGAGTGGCCGCCCTGCTCGCGGCGGCGGTGATTCAGGGTGCGCGCCGCACCGGCGGCCCGGCCCGCAGCGCCCGGGGGATCTCGGCGACGTCGTCGACGACGGCGAGCAGCCGGTCGAGGGCCTCGGCGGGCGCCGCCGAGTCGAGCTCGACCGAGTAGGTGATGCCGGTCGACGCCCACGTCGTCGTGTCGAAGCCGCCGGTGGCCGTCACCCGCACCCCGGCCAGCTCGATGCCGAGCCGCTCCGCCTCGCGGTAGAGGTCGTTGAGGACGCACCCGGCCGCGGCGAGGTTCAGCAGGTGACCGCCGGTGAACTCGGTCTCGACGCTGACCCCGGCGGGGGTCCAGCGATGGGGGAACCGGACGCCCGTGCCGCTCAGCAGCGACCCGGCCCCGGCCACGACGTCGAATGCCATGGACCCAGTCTCGACGTTCCGCTGGTCGGAACACAAGCCTGTCCCGACCGGACGGCCCGGTGCGACGGTCGGGACATGGCTCCCGTGATGGCGGCGATCGTCGGCCCCGGCAACATCGGCACCGATTTGCTGGCGAAGCTGCGACGCAGTGAAGTGATCGAAGTCGGGTACGTGGTCGGCGTGGTCGAGTCGGACGGTCTCGAGCGCGCCCGCGCGCAGGGGATCGCGGCGTCGGCCGAGGGCGTCGACTGGCTGCTGCGCCAGGATCCCCTGCCGGAACTCGTCTTCGAAGCGACGTCGGCGAAGGCGCACGCCGCGAACGCGCCGCGGTACGAGGAAGCCGGCATCCAGGCGATCGACCTGACCCCGGCGCACCTCGGCCCGATGGTCTGCCCGCCGGTGAACCTCGGCGCGCACCTCGACGCGCCGAACGTCTCGATGATCACCTGCGGCGGCCAGGCCACGATTCCCATGGTGCACGCCGTTTCCCGGGTGACGCCGGTGCCGTACGCGGAGATCGTCGCGTCGGTCGCTTCGCGGGGCGCGGGGCCGGGAACGCGGGCGAACATCGACGAGTTCACGCGCACGACGTCGCAGGCGGTGGCCGAGATCGGCGGCGCCGGGCGCGGCAAGGCGATCATCATCCTCAACCCGGTCGAACCGCCGATGATCATGCGGGACACGGTGTTCTGCGCGATCCCGCTCGACGCCGACCGCGAAGCCGTCACGGCGTCGATCCACGACATGGTCGCCGAAGTGCAGAAGTACGTGCCCGGCTACACGCTCCGCGCCGACCCGCAGTTCGACGACGCGCGCGAAGACTGGGACGGCAACGCGCGGGTCGGCATCTTCCTCGAGGTCCGCGGGAACGGCGACTACCTGCCGGAGTACGCCGGGAACCTGGACATCATGACCGCCGCGGCCGCCCGGGTCGGCGAGCTGATGGCCCGCGCGAAGCAGGAGGTTTCCGCATGAGTGAGCCTGCGAACGAATCGAACGTCACCGGCCGCCCGGCTCTGCGCCACGACGTCCGGATCGTCGACACGACGCTGCGCGACGGCAGTCACGCGATGGCCCACCGGTTCACCGAGCAGCAGGTGCGCGGCACCGTGCGCGCGCTGGACCGCGCGGGTGTCGAGGTGATCGAGGTGACCCACGGCGACGGCCTCGGCGGCTCGTCGTTCACCTACGGCTTCTCCGCCGTCGACGAGCTCAAGCTGATCTCCGCGGCTCGCGAAGAGGCGAAGCAGGCGAAGATCGCGGTGCTGCTCGTGCCGGGCATCGGCACGGCGGAGGACCTCCAGCGCGCTTTCGACGCGGGCGCGGAGATGGTCCGGGTGGCGACGCACTGCACCGAAGCCGACGTCTCGCCGCAGCACTTCGGCCTGGCGCGCGAGCTCGGGATGGAGACGGCCGGATTCCTGATGATGGCGCACCGGACGCCGCCGGAAGACCTCGCGAAGCAGGCCCGGATCATGGTGGACGCGGGCTGCCAGGCGGCATACGTGACGGACTCCGCCGGCGCGTTGCTGATGCACGAGGCCCGCGCCCGCTTCGAAGCGCTGGTCGCCGAGGTCGGCGACACGGCCTGGGTCGGCTACCACGGGCACCAGAACCTCTCGCTCGGCGTCGCGAATTCGGTGCTGGCGTACGAAGCGGGCGTCCGGTACATCGACGGCTCGCTCTGCGCCCTCGGCGCCGGCGCGGGCAATTCGCCGACGGAGGTCCTCGCGGCGGTGTTCGACCGCCTGGAGATCGACACGGGCCTCGACGTCGGCGGCCTGCTCGACGCGGCGGAGGAGGTCGTGCGCCCGTACCTGCACCGCTGGCCGAAGATGGACCGCAACGCGATCGTCCAGGGCTGGGCCGGGGTCTACTCGAGCTTCCTGCTGCACGCCGAACGCGCGGCGGAGCGCTACGGCGTCCCCGCCCAGGCGATCCTGCGCCGGTGCGGCGAGCTCGCGCTGGTGGGCGGCCAGGAGGACATGATCATCGACGTCGCGGTGCAACTGGCGGCGGAAGGGTAGGCAACCGGACACCGGCTTCGCGCGTGGGAAGGGCATGGAGACCGACCCCACCCTGGACGACGCGCCGGACATCCCCTGGCCCGTCCGCCGCCGGTTGCTGCGGACGGGCCCGATCCGGCGGGCCTCGTGGTCGCGGCGCCTGCCCGCGGTGTCCGCGGACCTCGCGCTGCACCTCCTGGTGGCGGCCGTGGCGGCGGCGGGGGTCGACCCGGAGGGAGGCGTCGCCTTCCTGGTCACGGCGGTGGTCACCTACCTCGCCGTCTCCTTCGTCCACCGCGTGCTCCTGCAGCGGTGGTGGGGCGCCACGATCGGCAGGCTGCTCGCCGGCCTGCGCTGCGCGGACCCGCGGACGGGCCGTCCGCCGACCCTGCGCCGGCTCGCCCTGGGCTGGCTCTACGGGCTGTTCGCGACCGTCGTCGCCGTCCTCCCCTGACCGGCGAACCGGTCCAGGGCGGCGAGCTTCCAGGTGCGTTTGACGTCACTGGCACCGTGCCCGGACCGGTCGTCGACGAGCAGTTCGGCGCCCGGCCACGCTGCGGCCAGTTCCCACGCCGTCGTCACCGGGCAGCCGGCGTGCGCGTAGTAGTGTGTGGTGAGCCGGACGAACGCCAGCAGCGCGTCGTCCGGCGGTCCACTGCGGTCCGGGTCCGCCAGCAGCCGGGCGTAGGCGGCCACGACGTCGTCGTCCCCGGCGACGTCGCGGAAGCGTTGCCAAGCCTCGGGAAAGCGTTCGGTGTACACCAGGGCGAGCGTCGCGCCCCACGAGCCACCCGTCACCAGCCAGCGTTCGATGCCGAGGTGCTCCCGCAGCCGTTCCAGGTCGGCGACGAGGTGGTCGGTGGTGTTGTGCCGCAGCGACGTCGCGGGATCGGCCGCGTGCGGACGGCTCCGGCCGCAGCCGCGCTGGTCCAGCAGCACGACGCGGTACCGGGCCGGGTCGAACATCCGCCGCATGCCGGGTGAGCAGCCCTGGCCGGGGCCGCCGTGCAGTACGACCGCCGGTTTGCCGTCCGGGTTCCCGCAGGTCTCCCAGTACACCCGGTGCCCGGCGCCGACGTCGAGCAGCCCGTGGGCGTAGGGCTCGATGGGCGGGTGGAGGTCTCTCACCCGCCCATCCTGTCAGGCGGGTTCGCCGAACCACGTCCGCAAGGCCGCCTCGAGGCCGGCCGTCGAGCCGTCCTCGCTCGCCCAGGCGATGTGCCCGTCCGGCCGGACCAGCACGCCGGTCAGGGCCGGCTCGCTGTCGCACTTCGCGGACAGCACGTTCACGCGCCCGGCCCACCCGGCCGCCGTTTCGCGCAGGCCGGCGGCGTCGGCGAGGTCGAGCAGGAGCGCCTTGCCGTCGTGGAGGCGTTCGCCGAGCCGGGTGCCGTCGGCGAAGGCGAAGTCGGGCGCGGCGCGGCCGGTGAGGTCGTGCTCGCCGTCGATCGCGTACCGGTGCAGGACGCTGGAGAGCTTCTTGGCCAGGTAGGTCGCGCCGTCGCCGGTGGTCAGCAGATCGGTCATGACCTGGCGCAGCGCCCTGGTCCGGACGTCGCTGCGCATCAGCGCGACCTGCGCCCGGGTCCACTCGAGAACCCACTCGCCGATCGGGTGCCGCTCGGCCGTGTAGGTGTCGAGCAGGCCTTCGGGCGCCCAGCCCTGGATGGTCGCGGCGAGCTTCCAGCCGAGGTTCACCGCGTCGCCGATGCCGAGGTTGAGGCCCTGCCCGCCGAAGGGGGAGTGGACGTGCGCGGCGTCCCCGGCCAGCAGCACGCGGCCCTGGCGGTAGGTGGTCGCCTGGCGCGCGTTGTCGGTGAAGCGCGTTGCGCTGTGGACCTTCGTCACTCGCACGTCCGCGCCGGAGACCCGCCGGAAGCTGTCTTCGATCTCCTGCGCGGTGATCGGCGCGTCCCGGTCCTCGGGCGGCCCGTCGAACTCGACGGTGAGGAGCCGCCCGGGCGTCGGCCCGTGGACGTAGAGCCCGCCGGGGCCGTGCTGCCACCCGGCGGGCAGCGCGTCGGCGCCGGTGAGTTCGGTGAGCGCCTGCCGCCCGGTGATGGCGGGGTCGGTGCCGGGGAAGTCGAAGCCCGCCAGCTTGCGGACCCGGCTCCGCCCGCCGTCGGCCCCGACGAGCCAGCCCGCGCGCACGGATGCGCCGTCGCCGAGGTGCACGGTCACGCCGCTGTCGTCGGCGTCGAACCCGGTGAGCTCGGCCCCGCGCCGGATCTCGACGCCCAGTTCGGCGGCGCGCTCGGCCAGGATCGTCTCGACGGCCTGCTGCTGGATGACGACGACCCGGGCGGCGGGCCCGACGTCCCGGAAGGCGGGATCGGCGAAATCGACCCCGCCCGAGGTCACCATGATCCCGGCGAAGTGCCCCACCGGAACGGCTTTGGGGCCACCCCCGCCCCGGGATTCGAGGAACTTCTGGATCTGCGCGAAGTTCTGCTGCACGACGGCGTCCATCGCGGGCAGCAGACCCCGCCGGTAGAAGGCTTCGGCCGTGGTCAGGTTGACCGACCCGGCCTTGATCGTCTGGTCCGGTTCGGGCAGCCGTTCGACGACGAGCACGTCCACGCCCGCCAGTCGCAGTTCGCAGGCCAGCATCAAGCCGACCGGTCCGCCCCCGGAGATCACCACATCCCTGTTCATGGCTCCGATGATGCCGCGAAACTTTTACCGAGTCAAACTTTGAGCTCGGTCTATACTCTCTGCTCATGGCTGACCCCGGACTGCGCGAGCGGAAGAAGCAGGCCACCCGCCTGCTGATCTCGAACGTGGCCACAGGCCTGTTCATCCAGCGCGGCTTCGAGGAGGTGACGGTGGCGGAGATAGCCGAGGCGGCGGGCGTCTCGAAGATGACGGTGTTCAACTACTTCCCGCGCAAGGAGGACCTGTTCCTCGACCGTCACGCGGACCGCTTGGCGGAGCTGACCTCAGTGGTCCGGGACCGGCCGGCGGGGGTGTCGCCGTGTGAGGCGCTGCGCCGTCACCAGCATGCGCTGTTGTCCTCGGGTCACCCGTTGTCGGGCGCGATCGCGGGCGGGCCGGGCTTCTGGTGGGTGCTGACGTCGAGCCCGGCACTGATGGCGCGCTGGTACGAGCAGGAGCGCGAGATAGCGGAGGCGTTCACCTCGGTACTGGCCGAGGAGACGGGCGACGCCTTCCGCTCCCGCATGGTGGCCGGCCTCCTCACGACGGCGATCACCACGGTGTTCGCCCACGCCATGGGCCGCATCGTGGCGGGCGACGACGCGGAGGTGGTCCGGCAGGAGCAGGTCGCGGTGATCGACCAGGCCTTCGACCTGGTGGAACACGGCGTGGGCGACTTCCCGGGTGCCCCTGGCTGACCGGTGTCAGAGGAGTCCGGCGTCCTCCAGGGTGGACAGTCGCTGGAGGAGATCGAGCCGATGAGCGAGGTGCACGTCACGCTCCGGCCGGCGTAGTGAGCCCGCGTAGCTGCGAAGCCGTTCAGGATATTCGGGCACCGGAACACCTTTGTCTGCGAAAGCACACCAGATCTCGGCGACTTGTTCGTGGGTTGGCTCGTCTCCTGCGAGAATTCGATCAAACACTCCGAGCAGTTCGGTATAGTCCGAGCTCCTGGACAAGAGCTTGAGGAACAGCTCCAGGTTCAGCAAGCCATCTGGTCTCGAGATTGCTGCGCCGAGTTCGCCGAGATTCTCCTGGATGTACGTGGCGGGAACGCCTGAATCATTGACTAGAAGCTGAAGGATCAAGGAGTCAAGCCAGCTCCACAAATCCGAATCCAGCGTCCGCTCGCCGGAATTCGTGAATCGGATGAGTCTCGCGTAGACGACCATCCGTTCCTCGGTGGGCACCCGGTTGGCGTGGAAGCAACAAGCTGTCAGCAGATCGGTGACGACGGACGCCAGTCCATGCCGGGGATCGACCGTGTGGGCGGAAAGCAGCTCGGTGAGCGGGGACTCTGGTCCGCCAAGGACATTGACGGCAAGTAGCGAGTCGAAATCCTGGGTCAGCTCGGCTGTTCCCACCAGGTTTGACGGGATGTCGATGGTGGAATCGCTGTAAGTCGACTCTGTGCCGGACGCCCACGACAGTTCGGAGTAGTCATTCTCAAGGATTTCATTACCGCGATGGTTCAACTCGACCAAGCGGTCGGGGTGGCGGCCGAGTCGGCACGCGACGAACAGTTGCGTGAGACTGGACCATTCTCCCGGCTTCAGCTGGGAGCGCAGCAGGGTCATGTGCTGCCGCCATGCTGCAACGCTGTCCGCGAGGTCAGGGAAAAGCTCTGCCGAGGTGACGTTCGAGCTGACTGTCATGAGCAGGAGGAGCAGGTTGGCGCTGTAGGTGGCCAGCCGCGCCGTGGGCGTCCCCGCCGCCGGCCGGTAGTCGTCGTAGGACGAATCGACGGGCGGCAGGTGCAGCGCATGAAAGGCCGCCAAGAGTGTTGCGCGCATCTCGGCACGCTCGTCTTTCGTTGTCCTGATGACGAAACCGGAGAGGAAGTCCATCGTTGTGGTCCGGACCGACAGGAGTGCGTTGGACAAGAAGGCCCGGAGAATCGCGTCGTCGACCCGGTAGGCCGCCGGTATGCGGCGGGTGCTTTCGAACCGGCTGCGCTCGACCATGTCCAACAGGTGCCGCCAAGTCTGTCGTACGACCAGGTACTCGCCGAAAGTGGCGTGCAAGAACTCGTACGAGCCCATGTCCGTGCCGTCGATGCTGGTCCGGGCGCGGTGGACGAAGAAGAACCGGCCAAGGGCGTCCTTGGCTGATCCGGCAAGCCGTTGATGGTTCGAAGTGACTCCTGGTCGAATGCCGGAGGTGATCCTCAGCGCCGCCAGGTCGTCGGCGAGCTGGCCGTCGGTGATCCACTGGGCGCCTCGGTTGAACATGCCGAAGCCCACGACGGAGAGGATCAGCAGCTCTCCTTCGACCGCGGGGTCGTGATCGGTCAGTGTGCTGTCCGCCTTCGACACCTCACGGTGGGCGAATCTGATCAGCAGGCGTTCGTAGAGCTCCGTCTCGCTCAACTTCTCGCGTCTGGTGCTCAGTGCGCCGCTTTCCGCATCGTAAACGGCAAGCATCAGCAACAGGAGAGGCTGGGAAGCCAGCTCGACGTAAGCTTCTATGGTTTCGGGATTCAGGTGGCCGCGGCCCTGTTCGGACAGGTACCTGTCGTTCATGACGTTCCAGACTTCGACCCACCGCTCGATCTGGTCGATCTCGAACGGTTCCAGCCGGACCGCGATCGTGCTTCCCGGGATCCGCATGCGGTCGGCCACGGTGACCCGGCTGGTCACGATCACAGCGACGTGCCGACCTTGGGTTTGCTCCACTTCTTGGAAGCGTTTGACCCGCAGCAGGTAGTCGGATTTGCTCACGCCCGTCGCTTGGATCAGTTCGTCGAATCCGTCGATGAGAACAACCAGGATCGAGTCGCCGGCAGCTCTGGCGAAGTCCGGCCAGGACACCGTTTCGTGCGTGACCAGCCGGATCGCTTGCTCGATCTGCTCGTGGATGTCGGCGTCTGCGGAAACGTCGCGGAGCGGCACCCGGACCGGTGCGAAGTCCGGTGCGGGTAGCTGTGCCGCCTGTACCTCGGTGAGCAACGACTTCCCGGCACCTGGATGACCGAGCACGACCAGCGGATTGACCAGGGCCCACGGAGTCGACAGATAGCCGAGCAGAAACTCGCCGAAATTCTCGCGGACCTCGGTTTCGTCCCAGTAATCCTCGTCGTTGAGTGGGGTCTGGGTGCCGACCTCGGCCACGCAAAAATGTGGGTCGATGTAGGCACTCTCGACGGTCGGTGCGTCGAGGCCGTCGGGCAGTTCTTCGGGCTTGAGAACCTTGCGCTTCAAAACCGCTCGGTTGGCACGGACCAAGCCCTGCAGGACGGGCGGGACCCGGTCGATCGGCTCGGCTCGGTCGAGCAGCTGCTGGACAGCGTCGTAAACGTGCTCAACGCGGTCACGGATGGCGTGTTGATTCGACAGGTTCAGCCAGATCGCGAACTCGGGGCAGTCCGTGGCGAGTCGTTGCATCGAGGACTCGAACTGGTCGGCGGCGGACTCCGTGACCACACCCAACGACAAAGCGACCCTGCTCTGCGTGGCGTCGTCGAGGGTTTCCCAGAGCGGTTGCTCGCGAAGGAATCCGAGGAAGGTGCGGCCGAGCAGGCCGTAGTACACGGTCAATTGGGTCCGTGCGTCCGCGCTGGTGGCGTGGACGCCCAAGACCGGCAAGTCGGTGTTCAACACGGCGCGGGTCACGTCAGCCAGGGACTTCGCCGTGAAGTCGTGGAAGGCGAGACCGGCTGCGTCCTTACGGGAAATCGCGGCGCCGTTGAACAGGAACGGCAGGTCCGCCTTCGCCAATACCTCGAAGTAGGAAGTCACGACCAGGACACCGCGAGCCGCGTGCAGGCGCTGAATCCGGTCGAATTGGCTGAGCTTCTGCCGCTTGTCCACCCCTCTGGTCACCAGGTCGCTCGCGACCTTGGTCAGCTCGCTCTTGGCGTCGAAGATCGAGAGGAGGCCGGAGGCGAATGGTGTCGCGGCCAGCAGCAGCCCGCCGAAGATCTTGTCCAGGGCGCCGACGAGTGCGTTGTTGCCGGGACCGAGGATCTTGACTGCGTCGCGGTAGGTTAGCCGGGTCACCTGACCTGAATACTGCACGTCTGATCGCGAGTGAAAAGCGGGTGCACGGTACGCGCCGGTTCAACGATCATCATGATCGCTAATGTTCCGTAAGAAACTTTAGCTGGAGTAACGCGGTGGCTCCTCATACCGTGACGGAGTGCTCCCTCTCCTCCTGGCCGGGTTCGGGACCGGCCTCTCGCTGATCGTGGCGATCGGCTCCCAGAACGCCTTCCTGCTCCAACAGGGCCTGCGCGGTGGCGCCGTGGCGCCGCTGGTCGTCATCTGTGCCGTCTCGGATCTTGTTCTCATCGGACTCGGGGTCAGCGGGGTCGGGGCCGTGCTGGAGCGGTGGCCGACGGCGATCGGCGTGATTGCCGTCGGGGGTGGGCTGTTCCTGCTGGGGTACGGGGTGCTCGCCGCGCGGCGGGCGCTGCGGCCGTCCGTGATGATCGTCGGGGAGGAGCGGACGCCGCTGCGGAAGGCCGTCGTCGCCTGTATTGCCTTCACCTGGCTCAATCCGCATGTCTACCTCGACACCGTGCTGCTGCTCGGCTCGTTGGCCGCCGCCCAGAGGGACGGGCGGTGGCTGTTCGGGGTCGGGGCCGGGGTCGCCAGCGCTGTCTGGTTCAGTGCGCTCGGGTTCGGCGCGCGACGGCTGGCCGGGGTGTTCGCCAAGCCCGTGGCGTGGCGCGTGCTGGACGTCGTCATCGCCGTGACCATGACCGGGCTGGGCGTCGGCATGCTGCTCAGCCACGTGTGATCACCAGAGCGCCGACTCGGGTGGACGCTCCAGCTCCAGCAGGAACTGTTTACGCTTGAGGCCGCCCGCGTAACCCGTCAGCTTCCCGCCCTTGCCGACGACGCGGTGACACGCCACCAGGATGCTCAACGGGTTGCGGCCCACCGCCGCGCCGACGTCGTGGGGCAACGCCTGCAAGGAGCGCGCGAGGTCGCCGTACGTTGCCGTGCTGCCGTAGGGGATCGACGCGATCTCCGCCCACACCGCGCGGTCGAAGTCGGGGCCGGTGGCCTGCGTCGGGACGTCGAATTCCGTGCGCTGGCCGGCGAAGTACTCCTTCAGCTGCCGGGCGGCCTCGGGGAACGCCGTGTCGTCGCGGTGGCCGAAGGTCGCGCGGTCCGGGCGCGGCCAGTGGTTCGGGAAGTACAGGCCGGTCACGGTGTCGCCGTCGCCGGTCACGGTCAGCTGGCCGATCGGGGAATCCAGTACTGCGTGCTTCATGAGGTCTCCCAGGTTGTGCCGTCCGGGTGGGCGCCGCGCAGGCCCGGGATGGGGTAGCCGGCCAGCGCCGAGGTGGCAAAGGTTCGATGTGGACTCCAGGACGTCGAGAGCTGCAACCGCCGCGCCATGCCCGCCCAGCCGGCCGGGGTGGCGCTGACGACCCACACGTCCGGCTCCGGCGCGGCGAAGCGGCGGGCCTGGCGCAGCCACGAGGCCGCCGTCTCGGGCCAGGTCACGGTGGCCAGAACCAAGCCACCCCAGGCCGTGGCGATCTGCTCGCCGTCGGGGCGGGACGGCGTGTCCGTGCCGATGACGATGTGCCGGGCTCGGCCGATCAGGCCCAGCAGCGCCTCGAGTTCGGGGGAAGTCATGCTGCGTCGTGGAAGACGAGGCCGAGGGTGTGCCTGCGGCCCGAGCGGACTGCGGAAACGCCGTGGCGGACCGGGGCCGCCGACCAGCCGCGGGCCGAGCGGACCGGCCGGTCGCGGGTGGTGAAGACCAGGCCGTGGCCCTGCGGGATGAGGGTCGCCGTGCCGCGGGACTGGGCGCGCGGCCGCTGCTCGACGAGGAGGAACTCGCCGCCGGTGTGATCGGTGCCCGGGTCGTTGAGGTTGATCACCACCTGCAGCGGGAACACCTTGTCGCCGTAGAGGTCGCGGTGCAGCGCGTTCCAGCCGCCGGTCTCGTACCGCAGCAGGATCGGCGTCGGCCGCTGTTGCCCCGCGGCGTGGCACACCGCCAGCCACTCGTCCAAAGTGGACGGCCACTCCGCCGGCCGGCCGAGCTTTGCGGACCAGTCTTGGGCGATCGGCAGCAGGCGTGGGTAGAGCGCCTGGCGCAGGCGTTGCACGGGTTCCGGGAACGGCGAGGCGAAGTAGTGGTAGTCGCCGTTGTCGCCGAAGCGGTGACGGCGGAGGTTCACGGTCGCCCGGAAGTGTGATGGCTGGTCCCAGAGTGCGATGAGACGCGCGCACTCGGCCGGGGTGAGCAGCTGCGGTAAGAGCGCGCAGCCGTAGTCATCGACCTCGTCGGCCACCGCGGCCCAGTCCGCTGCAGCGACGCGTTCTTCGAACGTTTTCATGGTGCCTTCTTGGTCGGTGGGGCTTGTTTGGTGGACTGCCGGGGTGGGGAGTGGCGCCGCCAGCGGGCCGGGTGTGCGGTTTCGGTTGCGGTGGTTGGCGCGGCTTAGTCGGCGACGGCGGCGCGTTCTTCGAGGCCGTCGGTTGGGCGACGCGGGGGCAGGCGAGCCCTGCCGCCGCGTTGAGTGTGCGGTCGTGGTTGTTGATCTCGGCGGTCGCGATGCGATCGGTGGAGGCGTGTTGTCGAGCGTGGTCACGTTGCTTCCGTGGCTGGTTGGGCGCGCGGCCGTCGGGGCAAAGGATGCGGGAGCGCGGCCAGTGGCGGGTTGAGTGCGCGGGTTGGTGGTCTCGGCGGCCGGCGCGGTCAGGGTGGTGGCCGCGGCCTGCTGTCGCGCGGCGTCAGGATTGGTACGGCGAGACACGAGGACCGCTTGGTGGCGGCGGCGTGCTGTCGCGCGCATCGGGGAGAGTCGGGCACGTGGGCGACGCGGCGAGACGCGAGCACCGCCGGCGGCGGGCCGGGTTGTCGGCGCCGGTGGTCAGCGCGGCCCGGGCGGCGACGTGGGCGTCACGCTGCCTCCAGGGTCAGCAGGGCTCGCTTGGCTTCCGGGCCGCCCGCGTACTGGCCGTACGAGCCGTCCGAGCGGACTACCCGGTGGCAGGGCAGGACCACCGGTACCGGGTTCAATGCGCAGGCCGTGCCCACCGCGCGGACCGCCTTCGGGCTGCCCGCCGCCGCTGCTACCTGGGCGTAGCTTTCCGTTCGGCCGTACGCGATCTCTGCCAGGTGGTCCAGCACCGCGCGGCGGAAGCCGCGGGCCAGGCGGAGGTCCAGGGGGACGTCGAAGGCTTGCCGCCGGCCGGTGAAGTACTCCTCCAGCTGGCGGGCCACCGGGTCCAGGCGGGCCGGGGCCCGGAGGATGCGGGGGCTGATGGCCGCCGCCAGCTCGGCCAGCACCGCGTCGTGGTCCTGGCGGTCGAAAGCCACCTTCACCAGGCCCTGCTCGGTCGCCGCCAGCAGCAGGGGGCCGAGCGGGGTATCGACCGTGTGGTAGGCGACGTCCAGCAGGCCCTGGCGCGCCGCGTCGGCGACCAGCCGCTCGTGCATCACGCTCGAATCGAGCAGGATCTCGTTGCCGAAGAACTGGAACATGTCCGTCATGAGTGCGCTCCTTCCAGGGGGTAGACGGCCCGCAGTGACTTGACACCGTCGGCGGCGGCGCGCCGGGCGGCCTCGACCGTGCCTCCGGTGATCTCCGCGATTTCGCGGTACGGCAGCCCGGCCAGGTAGTGGTAGGCGACGGCGATGCGCTGCTTGTCCGGCAACCTCGCCAGCGCGTCCCACAGGTCGCCGTTCCACGCGGCCGCGCCGCCGGGCCGGTCCGGCACCTCCTCGACCGGGATCGGGCCGCGGGCCTGCGCGCGGGTGACGTCGACGGCCTTGCGGTGCGCGATCGTGACGAGCCACGCCTGGACGTTCGCGTCCGCGGGCAGCTCTGGGTACGCCTTCAGCGCCGCCAGGAACGTTTCCGACCAGGCGTCTTCGGCATCGGCCGGCCCGAGCACGGCCCGGCAGACCCGGAGGACCATCGGCCCGTGCTCGGTGACGACTTGCTCGAACGGTTTCACGATCACATGAGGTAGACGTCCGGGGGCGGCGAAACGTGAGGTCATAATTTCGCGGTGCCGGTCACGACGGTCGCACCCAGGTCGTCGCAGGAGTGCACAAGCGGCGACAACCCCACTGCAGCAAGGGTTTCCGCCAGCACCGGCGCCTGCCGCTCGCTCGATTCGATCAGCAGCGTCCCACCCGGAGCGAGCCAGTCCGATGCACCCGCGGCGAGGCGCCGGGCGAGATCCAGGCCGTCCGCACCGCCGTCGAGCGCCACCAGCGGCTCGTGCAGGCGAGCTTCCGGCGGCATCGTCGCGACGGCGTCCGAAGGCACGTACGGCACGTTCGCCAGCAGTACCGAGACCCGGCCGCGCAGGGACGACGGCAGCGCGTCGTACAGATCGCCCTGGTACACCGCGGCATCCGGGAGGTTGAGCCGCGCGCACGAAACCGCGTCGGGCGAGACGTCGGCGGCGTGCAGCTCACGCGGCGGGCACACCGCGGCGAACGCGGCACCCAGCGCCCCGGAACCGCAGCACAGGTCGAGCACCACCGGGTCCGGCGGCGCGAGCGAGACGGCGACGTCGACCAGGAACCCGGTGCGGTGCCGCGGCACGAACACCCCGGGCCGCACGATGACGCGCAGGCCGTGGAACTCCGCCCAGCCCAGCAGGTGTTCCAGCGGCAGCCCGGCGACCCGCCGCTCGACGAGCACGCCGAGTTCCGCGGGGGTGGTGGCCGCGGCGACCAGGAGATCGGCCTCGTCCTCGGCGAACACGCAACCCGCGGCGCGCAGCCGGGAGACGACGGTGGAAGTGTCCAACAGGGAAGGAGCCTACAAGACCTGCACCGCGTCGCCGACGTTCAGCCCGTCGAAGAACGCCGCCGAATCGGCGTCGGTCAGGTGGACGCAGCCGTGCGAGGGCGCGTCGAGCGGCCCGGCGTGGAAGGCGATGCCGCCGGCGGCGAAGAACACCGAGTTGGGCATGTCGGTGCCGTACTGGCTGCTGCGGTGCTCGCGGTCCTTCCACACGACGTGGAACGACCCGGCCGGGGTCGCCTGGTCGGGTGGCCCGAAGCCGGCCGGGACCGGGCCGCGGACCACCCGGCCGTCCCGCAGCAGCCAGGCCAGCCGCTGCGCCAGGCTCACGCACGCGCCGGTCGTGACGGCGCACGGCGGCGCGGGCGGGGGAGTGGTGCTCGTGGTCGTGGCCGGCGTCGTGGTCACCGGCACCGGCTCGGCGATCGGGCTCGGCGTCGTGGTGCGCGGTGCCGAACACGCCGCCGTGACCAGCACCGCGCCGAGGAGGAGCCCAACACCGGGTCTGCGCATCCGTCGTCCCCTCGCCGAAATCCCTGCCGGGGGTCAATACGGGTGAACGGCCCCGAAGGTTGAGCGCGGGAGGGTTACCCCGATAGGGCGACGGCTATTCCTCGGGGACCGTCACGACCCACCGTCCGGGACGCCGGCGCAGGTACCCCCACCAGTACAGCGCCGACACCACCAGAACACCCGCGGTGATGCCCAGGTCGAGCGCGCTCTGCTCGACCAGGACGTAGGCCAGCGCGGCGACGGCCAGCCCGGGCACGAGCGGCCACGCCGGCATCCGCCACACGTGCGGCTTCCGGTGCGCCGCCCGGCGCGCCCCGAGTGCGGCCGCCGCGACGCTCAGGTACAGCGCGACGACAGCGACCCCGGTGACGCCGCTCAGCGTGTCCACCGGCACGAAACACAGGACGGCTTCGGACAGCCCGGTCACCAGCGTCGCGACCCAGGGCGCGCCGAACCGCTCGCTCACCACGCTCATCGCGCGGTTGACCGGCGTCGGCCAGGCCTGGTCGCGCGCGGAGGAGAAGAGCACCCGCGAGTTCTGGATGACCATGACGATCACCGCGTTGACGATCGCCGCCGCGATGCACAGGCTGATCGCCACGCCGACCGCCGCCGAACTCCAGCCGGTGACCAGCGCGGTCAGGTCGACGCCGGCGAGTGCGGCGGTGTCCGGCACGGCCAGGGTGATCGCCACGACCGGCACCAGGATGACGACCGCGCTGATCCCGAGCGTCCAGAACACCGTCCTGGCGACGGTCCGGCGCGGCTCGCGCATCTCCTCGGCCAGGTAGACGGCGGTGCTGAAGCCCTGCACGACGAACAACGCGACGGCGAGCCCGGTGACCACGGCGATCAGCCCGATCCCGCTCGTGCCGAGGCTCGGCTCGACCAGCACGCCCGGGCTCTGCGTGGTGTGCGTGAAGCCGAGCAGCGACACGACGATGATCGCGACGATCTCGATGACCAGGAAGATCCCGGTGATCCAGGCGTTCGAACGCAGGTTGAGCAGCCCCATCGCGGTGCCCGCGAGCATGACCAGCGCCCCGGCGACCGACGGGTCGACGTCGACGACGGCGGCGAGGTAGCCGGCGACGCCGATCGCGATGATCGGCGGCACGACGAGGATGACGACGAACGACAGCATGAACGTCAGCCAGCCGGCGAACCGGTTCGCCACCGTCGTCACCATGGCGTACTCGCCGCCGGCGCTCGGTACCAGCGTGCCCAGCTCGGAGTAGCAGAAGGCGATCCCGACGCAGAGCAGCACCGCGAGGGCGATCGCGAGCGCGGTGCCCGTGCCCAGGTCGGCGAACAGCGGAGGCACGAGGACGAACAGCGACGACGCCGGTGTCACGCAACTGAGCGTGAGCAGGGTGCCACCGCCGACCCCGATGGACCGGGTGAGGGTCTTCTTCGGGGTCGCGGTGGCGGTGACGTCGGGCGGGGCGGGAGTGCGGGGCATCGGCGTTCCCTCCGGCCGGGGTGCAGGGTGCGACGGATGGAACAGCACCGATTCGGTGTTGTCAACGCGCCTTTGACGACCGAAATCGTTGTCTGAAGGCCTTGGGTCATTCGGATTCAGTCACGCACCGTCACGGCGTGGCGGGTTTGCCTGGCGTCCCCCGTCTCGGGGATGATCCGGGGCGTGAGCAGCCAGGACACCACCGGCCGGCCCGCCCCGCCGGTGCTCGACGACATCTCGCGGCAGATCATCGCGCAGCTGCAGGAAGACGGGCGGCGCGCGTACGCGACCATCGGCAAGGCGGTCGGCCTGTCCGAGGCCGCGGTCCGGCAGCGGGTGCAGCGGCTGTCGGACTCCGGCGTCATCCAGATCGTCGCCGTGTCGGATCCCTTGCAGGTCGGGCTGTTCCGGCAGGCGATGATCGCGATCACGGTCGACGGCCCGCTGGAACCGGTCGGCGACGCACTGGCCGAAATGGACGAAATCGCGTACGTGATCCTCTGCGCCGGGCGCTACGACCTGCTCTGCGAGGCCGTCTGCGCCGACGACGAGGCGCTGCTCCAGCTGATCTCGACGCGGATCCGCGCGCTGCCCGGTGTCCGCCACGCGGAAGCGATGGTCTACCTCAAGCTGCGGAAACAGACCTACCAGTGGGGCACTCGCTGACCGTGACGACTAAATCCGAAGGTAGTCGCGGCAAAGAGATCATGAATTAGTCGTCCAAGTTCGTCTGGACGACTGAATCGCTTGCGCCCGGCGGCCGGGACGTGCGATAACCAGGGCATGACCGCTACCGCCGATCTCGCCCAGGCCGCTCGCAGCAACCTCTGGATGCACTTCACCCGCCACTCCGCCTACGACGAGACCGACGTCCCGGTGATCGTGCGCGGCGAAGGCCCCTACATCTGGGATTCCCGGGGCCGGCGCTACCTGGACGGGCTCGCCGGGCTGTTCGCGGTCCAGGTCGGCCACGGCCGCGAGGAACTCGCGGAGGCGGCGGCACGGCAGACGAAGCAGCTCGCGTACTTCCCGCTGTGGGGCCACGCGCACCCGACGGCGATCGAACTGGCTTCACGGCTGGCCGACGCCGCCCCCGGCGACCTGAACCGCGTGTTCTTCACCGTGAGCGGCGGCGAGTCCGTCGAAACGGCGTGGAAGCTGGCCAAGCAGTACTTCAGGCTCGTCGGGAAACCGGGCAAGCACAAGGTGGTCAGCCGCGCGCTGGCCTACCACGGGACGTCGCAGGGCGCGCTGTCGATCACCGGCATCCCGGGCGCGAAGGCGGACTTCGAGCCGCTGGTGCCGAGCACCCTGCGCGTGCCGAACACGAACTTCTACCGCGCACCCGAGCACGCCGGCGATTACGAGGCGTACGGCCGCTGGGCCGCCGACCAGATCGAGCAGGCGATCGAGTTCGAGGGGGCGGACACCGTCGCGGCGGTCTTCCTGGAGCCGGTGCAGAACACGGGTGGGTGTTTCGTGCCGCCGCCCGGCTACTTCGCGCGGGTGCGCGAGATCTGCGACAAGCACGACGTGCTGCTGGTGTCCGACGAGGTGATCTGCGCGTTCGGCCGGGTGGGGTACGACTTCGCGGCCAAGCGGTACGGCTACCAGCCGGACATCATCACCACGGCAAAGGGGCTCACGTCGGGGTACGCGCCGCTGGGGGCGGTGCTGGCGTCGGAGCGGTTGATGGAGCCGTTCACGCGCGGCGCCACGACGTTCATGCACGGATCCACCTACGGCGGGCACCCGGTGTCGTGCGCGGTGGCCTTGGCGAACCTCGATCTGATGGAGCGGGAGGACCTCTACGGCCACGTGCTTCGGCGGGAGGACGCGTTCCGGTCCACTTTGGACCGCCTGCTGGACCTGCCGATCGTCGGGGACGTCCGCGGAGCGGGGTTCTTCTACGGCATCGAGCTGGTGAAGGACAAGACGACGAAGGAGTCGTTCTCGGCCGACGAGTCGGAGCGGGTGCTACGGGGATTCCTGTCGGAGGCGTTGTTCGAGGGTGGGCTGTACTGCCGGGCCGATGACCGGGCCGAGCCGGTGGTGCAACTGTCGCCGCCGCTGGTGTGCGATCAGGCGGAGTTCGACGAGATGGAGGAGATCCTGCGGGAGGCGCTGACGCAGGCTTGGAAGCTGTTGTAGGGGCGGCGGCGGTTCGCGCGAACGGCACCCTGACGCCCGGACTCGCACCCCGCCCAGGCCTGCCCCGCCACCCCGATCCGAAGCCCGAACACGGCCGGTGGTGCCGGGTCAAGGCACGCTTTCCCGCCTTGACGCGGTACCACCGGCCGTAGTGACAATTCCGGCTTCGGGGTGGTGGGCACCCGCCCAAGCCAGCTGCACCCTCCGGGCAAAGACCCGCTTCCACCACAGCAGCGCCCGACCGACCTCGCCGGAGCCGGACCGAGGCCCGGGGCGTCGGCGCGATCGTGGCGGGGTCTGGCCTCCGGCCCCCGGTTTCCACGATACCGGTGGCCACCGACAGTTCCGGTCCTCCCGGGCGGACGCGCTGGCCCGATCGGGCGGGGAACTCGCGTTCCCGGTCTGATCACGCCGTTCCTGAGTACCGTGGATCGCGGGGGGACCGGGGGAGCGGCCGGAGACCGGCCCGCCCGGGTTCGCGCCTGCCGGCCGCGCACCGGGAGGAGAAAGCCATGACCGCCACCACGGATTCGCCGCGGCTGCCGTTCCCGCGGCCGAACGTCCTGGAGATCGCGCCGCTGTTCCAGGTGCTGCGCCGGCAGGGGCCGGTGGTCGCCGTGACTACGCCGGCCGGGGATCCGGCCTGGCTGGTCACCGGGTTCGAGCAGGTGCGGGCCGCCTTCACCGATCCGCGGTTCGGGCGCTCGCACCCGGCTCCGGAGGAGGCGTCGGCGCTGTCCGACGCCGCCATCCTCAGCCGCCCGCAAGGCGACCACGAGACCGAGCACGCCGAGCACGCGCGGATGCGGCGGATGCTCGTGCCCGCCTTCTCCGCCAACCGGATCCGCCGGCTCGCCGGGCACGTGCAGGAACTCGCCGACGGCTGCTTCGACGCGATGGAACGAGCACGCGCCGGCGACGACCCGGTCGACCTGCACGAGCACCTCTCGTTCCCGCTGCCGGTGCTGGTGATCTGCGAACTGCTCGGCGTCCCGTACGAGGACCGCGACACCTTCCGGGTGCTGTCGGACCGGATGGGCCGGATGGACATCGGTGACGGTGCCGACGCCGCGCTCGACGAGTTCACCGCCTACATGAGCCGGCTCGCCGCCACCAAGCGGCGGAATCCGGGCCAGGACGTCGTCTCGGACATGGTCCGCGCGCAGGCCGGCGACCCGTCCTTCGGCGACGACGACCTCGCCCGCCTGGCCGCCGGGCTGCTGTTCGCCGGTCACGAGACGACGTCCAACCGGATCGACCTCGGCGTGCTCTACCTGCTCAGCGACCTCGCCCGCCGGGACGCGCTGGCCGCCGACCCCGAAGGCCGCGTGCACGGCGTCGTCGAGGAGATCCTGCGGATGTCCGCCCCGAGCGGGCTCGGCGTGCTGCGGTACGCGCACGACGACGTCGAGCTCGGCGGCGTCACGATCGCCCGCGGGGACGCCGTCGTGCTGGCGATCGCCGCCGCCAACCGGGACGAAACCGTGTTCCCGTCGGCGGAGACGTTCGACCCCGAACGCAAGCCCAACTCGCACGTCGCCTTCGCCTACGGTGGCTGGTTCTGCATCGGTGCCAGCCTCGCCCGCACCGAACTGCGCGTCGTCTTCGGGTCGCTGTTCCGGCGGTTCCCGGGGTTGCGCCTGGCCGCCGGGGTCGATGAACTCCGGATCCGGACCAACCGTGTCACCGGGGGAGTGGACCGCGTGCCGGTCCTCTGGTAGACCAACGGCGGTCGGGAGCGGAGGAAAAGACGTGACGTTGTGGGACAAGCTCGGGATGGACGACAAGCTCATCAAGGTGCTCAAGGAGATCCCGCCGGGTCCCGACGCCGAGGACTTCGGCCCGGCCTACGTCACGATCCACCAGCTGGCCGTGGAGCTGGACCAGCGGTTCCCCGAGGTCCGCAAGCAGCTGGACGTCCCGCTGGGCGGCGGCGCGACCCGGCACGCGGGCCTGGTCGAACTGCTCGGCAAGGAGCTGGTGGACAAGATCAAGCGCTACGGCGACGTCTACCCGATCGAAGCCGCGCAGCTGTCGTCGGTGCGGTTCCGGGAGGTGCGGCTGCGCGGCCCGGGCGGCCGGGACCTGGTCGGTGCTTCGAAGACCGACCTGCCGTTGATCCGCCTGCGGCCGAAGGACTGACGCGGTGCTCGTGCCGCCGCCGGTCCGGGTCCTGGTGGCCGAACGCGACCCGGCGGTGCGAGCGCGCCTGAGCACGGTCCTCGCCGAGGCGGACGGCATCGAGCTGGTGGGCGCGGTCCCCGACGCGACGGCGGCCCGCGGCACCCTCCGCCGGCGGTTGCCGGACGTGCTGCTGCTGGACCTGCGCCTGAGCCGGCCGGAGGAGTTCCCCCACCGGCCGGCGGTGGTGGCGCTGGCGACGTTCGACTCGGACGCGGGCATCCTGCGCGCCCTCCGCGACGGCGCGGCGGGGTTCCTGCTGCGCTCGGCCCCGCGGCGGGACGTGCTCAAGGTGGTCCGCTTGGCGGCGGACGGCCACCTGGTGCTGTCCTCGGACGTCTCTCGCCGTCAGGTGTCGGCGGCGACCCGGTTGTCCGGCCCGCGCGACGAGCGGATGGCGGCGGTCGACCGGCTTTCGGCCCGGGAGACCGAGGTGCTGACGGCGGTGGGCGCGGCCCTGACGAACGCCGAAATCGCCGAACGGCTGGAGCTGCCGGAGCCGGTGGTGCGGGAGTACGTGGCCAGGGTGGTGCGGAAACTGGGGTGCGCGCACCGGACCGGGGCCGGGCTGCTGGCCTACGAGCGCGGGCTGTGCCGCGCGGGGCTCGAAACCCCCTGACCGGGAAACCGGTGGCGCGGGCGAGCGAGCGAGCCCGCGCCACCGGTTCCGTCAGAAGCCCGCCAGCCCGTTCGGCACGCCGACCCCCGTCGGCGCGTCATAGCCCGGGCCCGCGACGCACATGTAGTCGCCGCCGCACTTCTTGCCACCGCCCGCCGGGTCGTTGTGGCCCGTCGTCACGTCGGTGAACGACCCCGCGTTCGCGTACAGAGCCGCCGGTTGGGTGACGCCCGCGTGGCCCGAACGGCCGATCAGGCCGGCGACGAACGGCGCCGAAGCGCTCGTGCCGCTGGCCGGGAGCCAGCCGCCCGCGTCCGCGTAGTGGATCGCGATGTCCTCGGCCGCCGCCGACACGTCCGCGACCGTCCGCTTGCCGCAGTGGGTGTCCTGCTGCCACTTCGGCTTCGCGATGTACGCCGAACAGCCGCTGCCGCCGTAGGTCCACGCCCAGTCCGCCCAGCCGCGCGGGGAGTCCGGGTCGCGGGCCAGCGACGTGCCGCCGACCGAGATCGTCGAGGCCAGCACCGCCGGGTAGCTCGCCGCCGTGAAGCCGGTGTCGCCGGAGGACGCCACCACCGTCACGCCGGGGTGCTGGTAGTGGCTCGCGTACGCCAGCGCCGCACCGTTCTCCCGCGCGCCGTAGCTGTTCGACACCACCTTCGCGCCCAGCCGCACCGCGGTGTCCGCCGTCTCCGCCAGGTCGGCGAACCCGGGGGTGTTGCCCTCCACGACCAGGATCCGGCAGGACGGGCACGCCGCCGAAACCATCGAGACGTCCAAAGTGGACTCCAGGGCCCAGCCGAAGTTCACCTCCGGCAGCGGCGCCGCGGCGCCCTGCTGGTTGACCTTGCGGAAGCAGCCGTTCGCCGTCGTGCACGGCGGCAGGCCGTACTGCGCGCGGTACGCGGCCAGGTCGGCCTCCAGGTTCGGTGCGTCGAAGGCGATCGAGATGCCGACGACGGTGTCCGGCCCCGCCGAAGCGGGCAGCCCGTAGGCCGACGCCAGGTCGTCGGCGCCCCAACCGGCCGGGCCGAAGGCGCGGGCCGCGCCCGGCGTGTAGGTGGTGAGGCAGCGCAGCACGCCGGGCTGTTCCGGACACGCCGCGCGCGGCCCCGGTGCGGCACTCGCCGCCGGGGTGACCACGCCGGCGGCCGCCACCGCGGCGGCCAGCACTCCGAGCCATCTCCTGCTCACTGTGGACAGTCCCCTCATGACACGTAGACGTGGTAGGCGGCGGTGATCGTCTCGGCGATGGTCGCCCCGGCGGCGTCGGCGGCCGTGACGCGCAGGGAGACGTCGGTTCCGCGGAACGCCTCCGTCGTCGCGGAGAAGTCCGCGTGGAAGACGCCGTCGCCGCGGGCGGTGACGGGCGCGTCCTGCCAGGTCGTGCCGTCGGTCGAGTACTGCACGGTCGCGGCCGTCACCGGCGAACCGGTGCTCTGCTGCAGGTGCCCGACCGTGAGGTCCGGGCCCTGCGGACCGGAGACCGTGGACCCGTCCGGCCGCAGCCCGCCGACGGCGTACCGCAGCGTCAGCAGCGGTTCGACGGCGCAGTTCCGGTCCGGCCCGCCGTCCCCGCGGGCGCAGTACAGCGTCGGCGGCAGGGTGACGCCTTCGACGTGCTGCGACTGCCACGTCCATTCCGTGTGGCTCGCGGTGCTCTGGTGGTACATCGGCCCGGTGCGCCCGGCGTCGATGGTGAGCCCCAGCGTCGACGGCCCGGGCGCGACCTCCGTGTCGAACGCGGCCGCGCGGGCGCCCAGCGGAGTGCCTTCGGCCAGGGTGGTGCCGTCCTGGGTGAAGCGGTAGGACCCGGTGATGGTGTCCCGGGACTCGCCGGAGAAACCGTAGCCGGTGTGACCGGGCTGGTTGTCACTGAACGGTGTGATCGAGAATCGCAGCAGATCGCCCGCCCGGGTCGCGCCGGGCAACGTGTAGGCCCGGCTGTCGTTCAGCGGCAGCAGGGCCACCTCGCCGGCGGGGTGCAGGGGGAAACGGTTCCAGTCCTCGGTGACCGACGAGCCGCCCTGGTAGGTGTGGAACGGCTCGCGCTGGCCCCCCGCCCAGCCGGACCCCGGCAGGGTGTACTTCGCGAACCCGCCGAACCACCCCAGGTCCGGTGCCGCCGACACGTACTCGGTCTGCTTGCGCGGCAGCTGGATCGGGTGCGACGGATGACCGCTGACGTCCTCGAACGTGAACATCCCGCTGCGCTGACGCATGCCGAGCGACGAGTACTCGCTGAAGTAGGTGGCGTCGACCGCGGCGACGTCCTTCGCCGTGATCACGTACCGCTGCTGCGGGATCACGCCGATGCTCGCCTTCTGCAGCACGTATTCGTACGGCGTGCCCGGTCCGGGCGGGGAGACGAGCCTGCTGTACGGATAGGTCTGCAACGCGCCGGTGCGCACCGGCGTGCTCGTCGGCGACACCGAAATCGGCACGCCGGGCCCGGCGTCGAAGTCGACGAGCAGCGCCGGCCCGGTCTTGGCGGCCCGGCGGAACAGGAAGCCGGTGTCGTCCAGCAGCGCCGGGCGCGGGGTCACCCAGGTCAGCTTGCTCGACGCCCGTTTCGCGTCGACGCGGACTCCTCTGTCCGCCTTCACCGTGAACTCCGGCTGCGCGCTGAACCGCAGCTCGGTCGGGTTGCCGTCGGCGTCGGTCGTCCAGAACACGCCGAGGGCGCTGTAGTTGCCGTCCGGCACGCTGAACTTGGCCGTGCCGCCGAAGAAGTAGTTGAAGGTCTCGTCCGGGGCGAGGGTGTTGCCGTCGTCGGTGTTGTAGAGGAACGCGATGCCGGTGTCGGCGGGCTTGCCCGCGATGTCGGTGGCGTCGAGCGACACGGTCCGCATCACCGACCGCGGCTGGGCCGCCGGCCGCTTCGGCGCTCCCGGCAGGGCGTAGCGGACGCCGTTCGCGAACAGGCCCTGGCCGCCGAACCGGCCGCGGGCGCTGTCTTCTTTGAACTGCCGGGCCAGCGCGGCGCCGAAGGTCGCGGTGTCCACCGGTGCCTTCGCGCCGGCCAGCAGCGCCTTGATGTCGAACAGGCTCAGGTCGAGCCCGCGTCCCAGGTAGGGCAACGCGGTGCCGGGCACCTCGTAGTCGCGGCCACCGAGCCGCAGGTGCACGAGCGCCCGCGCCATGCCCTTGTCCGCGGCCGGCCGCACCTCGAACGTGTCCCGCCCGTCCGGGGTGGTCCCGACGGTGACCCGGTCCCCGGTGGGAAGCGTGACGGTCGGCGACGGGACCCCGGCGGTCGCGGCGGTCGCGGCCGGCGGGGCGAGCCCGGCCACGCCCGCCGCACCGGCGAGCAGGACCGCGAACACCGAAAATGTTCTTCGCACTGGCACCTCCGTGTGGTGATCGATCACCACTACCGACGAGCCGGCTGCCCCGGCCGTTGAGCCGCGTTGTCGATCTTTTCCGAATTACCCCGACCGGCCCAACGACGGACCGTGGTCCCGATCAGGACGACGCCGGCGACGCTGAGCACCCCGCCCGCGAGATCCACCCAGCTCGGCCGCTCGCCGAGCCAGCCGAACGCCACCACCAGCGCCACCGCGGGCACGAGGTAGAGGGCCGCCGTCGCGACCGTGAGCGAATGCCGGGCCACCGCGTACCCCCAGGCGACGAACCCGGCCGCCGACGGGAACGCGCCGAGGAACACCACGGACAGCGTCGCTTCCGGGGGCGCGCTCGCGAAGGCGTGCACGGCCTGCGGTGCGAGCGGCGCGAGGAACAGCGTCCCGGCCCACATCGCGTAGCAGGCGACCTCGAGCCCGGTGTAGCGCCGCAGCAACGGCTTGCTCCCGAGGTGGTACACCGCCTGGACGGCCGCGGCGGCCAGCACGGCCCACGCCGCGCCCGAGTAACCCAGGCCGCCACCCGTGGCGATGAGCGCGCTGCCGCCGAGGGCCACCGCGCTGCCCAGCAGCTTCGCCGCGGTCAGCCGCTCTCCCAGGAACGCCGCCGCGAGCAGCGCGCTGAACACCGGCGCCACCGACACGAGCAGGCTCGCCGTGCCCGCGGGGACGTGCACCTCACCCCAGTTGAGCAGCAGCTGGTAGGCGCTCATCCCGGCCAGCCCGCACCCCGCGATCGCCGGCAGGTCCGCGCGGCGCGGCCGGCGGACGCCCAGCACGGGCGCGACGAGCAGCAGCACGGCCGACGCCACCGCGAGCCGGGCGAACGACAGCCCGGCGACGCCGTAGCCGTCGAGGCCCACCTTGATCGCGGGGAACGCCGACGCCCACAGGACGACGGTGACGGCCAGTGCCGCGGTCGCTTTCAGCTTCACCAGCCCATCGTCGGCGGTAGGATGCTGAAGTACCAGTTACTCTTTCTTGCTTGATCAGGAAGCTGGACTTCATGTTGGAGCTGCGTCGCCTGCGCGTCCTGCACGGACTCGCCCAGCACCGGACCGTGGCCGCGACGGCGGCGGCCCTGCACCTGACCGGGCCCGCCGTCTCGCAGCACCTGGCCGCGCTCGAACGCGAGGCCGGTGTCCCGCTGCTGGAGAAACGGGGCCGCACGCTCGCCTTCACCCCGGCCGGACGGCTGCTGCTCTCGCACGCCGAAGTCATCCTCGACGACCTCGCCGCCGCGGAATCGGCCTTGGCCGCGGCGGCCGGGAACGGCGGCACCGGCACGGTCCGCGTGGCGGCCTTCGCCTCCGCGGCCCGGCAGCTCCTGCCGCGGGCGTGGGGCGGGCCGGTCTCCCTGCGCCTGGTGGAGCAGGAGCCCGACGCCGCCCTGGAGTCGCTGCTCCGGCAGGACGTCGACGTCGCGGTGGTGCACGGGTATTCGCTCCTACCGCGGGAGATCCCGCCCCGGTGCGCGGAGCGGATCCTGCTCGAAGACCCGGTCCTGCTGGCGCGGGATCCGGCGTCGCCGGGGCCGGCCGACGGCGAACCGGTGGACCTGGCCGCCTTCGCCGGCCGGCCGTGGCTGGTGCCGACGGCCGACCTGTCGTGTTACGCGATGATCCAGCGCGCCTGCGGTGCGGCCGGGTTCGTGCCGGAGATCGCCGCGGAATCCGCCGACTTCGCCGTGCTCGTCGCTCTCGCGGCAGCGGGCGCGGGAGTGGCACTGGTCCCGGCCATGGCGTTGCCCGGCGGGCCACTCGGCGTCAGCCTGCACCCGCTGCGGGAACCGTTGACGCGCAAGGTGTTCGCGGTGACGCGGGCGGGCCTGGCGCGGCGGCCGGACGTCTCGGCGGTGCTGAACCGCCTGGACAGCGCCGCTACTTCTTACGGGCTTGCTCGACGGCTTCCAGGAACTCCTTGACCTTGGCGAGCTTGTCGCGCCCGTAGCGGAAGGTGTTGCCCGGCAGTTTGTCGCACCCCATCGGCACGTTCGCGACGATTTCGGTGTGCCCTTCCGGCCCCACGAAGACGATCTCGCCGACGTCCTTGCTGGTCGCCTCCCGGTGCTTGACGTCAATGAGCTTCGCGACCCGGAACCGGTGCGGCCGGTCGTCCGGGAGGAACCCCAGCGCCTTCGTGGCGACCTTGAGGGTGACGGTCCGGCCGTCGAAGTGGATCGACCGGCGCCGGTCCCGGACGTGGTGGGGCTTCAACGGGCCTCCCGTGGTCAGAGCGTCCGGCAGGTGAGCGCCGGGCGGGCGTCGTCACTTCCGTTCTGCGTCAGGGCGATCAGGCCGAACGTCGTGGTCTTGTCCGCGTCGAGCTTCGCGTTCCAGGCGGCGTTTTCGACCGTCACCGTGGAACCATCGACCGAGAAGGTGCCGTTCCACAAGCCGCTGATGCGGTGACCGGCGGGCAGCTGCCAGCGGACGCTCCAGCCGGACAGGCCCGCGGACCGGTCGTTGCGCACCGTCACCTCGACCTGGTAGCCGCCGGGCCAGGAGTTCGTCACCTCGTAGCGGGCGGCGCAGCCCAGGTCGGCCGGGGTCGTCGGGGTGGGGGTCGAGCTCGGCGGTGCCGCGGGGGAGGACGAGACCGGTGCGGCCACCGGTGTGCCGTCCGGGACGATCGCCGTCCCGATAACCACGCCGAGGGCCAGCAGCACCGCGCCCGCGGCGCCCGCCAGGACGAGCCGGCGGCGCGGACGGCGGACACGCAGGAGCCGGGTTCCGGCGCGGGGCCGCGGCCGCGGCGGCGGCAGGGGACGGCCGCCGGTGACCGCTTCGAACAGCTCCTGGACCTCCGCCATGGCCGGGCGCGCTTCGGGGTCCCGCCGCAGCATCCGGGTGAGCACTTCGGCGAGCGGCCCGCGGTGCCGCGGCGGGATGGTCTCTTCCTTGGCGATGCGCAGCAGCAACGCGATCGCGTTGTCGTCGTGGCCGAACGGGGGAGTGCCCTCCAGCGCGCGGTAGAGCGTCGCCCCGAGGGAAAAGACGTCGGCCGGGTACCCGGCTTCCCGGCCCCCGGCGACTTCGGGCGCCAGGTACGCCGGCGTGCCCGCGATGAAGCCGCCGCCGGTCACAGTGCCTTCGCCGGTGGCGCGGGAGATGCCGAAGTCGGCGATCTTGACGACGCCGGACTCGCCGAGCAGGACGTTGCCGGGGGTGACGTCGCGGTGCACGACCCCTTCGGCGTGCGCGGCGGCCAGCGCCGACGCGATCGGCGCGCCGATGCGCGCCACCTCCTCGGCGGGCAGGGTCTCGCGGTCGAGGAGGAGCTCCGCCAGGCTGCGCGACGGCAGGTACTCCATCACCAGGTAGGGCCCGCCGGGCGCCTCGACGACGTCGTGCACCGTGATCGCGTGCGGGTGCCGCAGGCGGGCCGTCAGCCGCGCTTCGCGCAGGGCCCGCTGGTGGGCCTGGTCGCCGGCGGCCGGCCCGATGGCCGCGTCGTAGTCCAGCTGCTTGATCGCCACGACCCGGTCCAGGCGCTCGTCGCGGGCGCGCCAGACGACGCCCATCGAGCCCTGGCCGATCCGCTCGGCCAGCCGGTAGCGCCCGGCGATCAGCTCTCCTGCGTCGGTCACGGCGACCTCCCCGGCCTTCCCCAGCGCACACGGAACACACGGATGCGGGTGGCGATCGGTTCGAGCCTAACGGCCTGCCCGCCGGTGTGCCGACGGACAGGCCGTGCTCAGGTGCCGGGCCGGTGCAGCTGGTCCCACGCCGGGACGTACGGGGTGAAGCGCAGCTTCATCCCGGCTTCGGCCGGCAGCTTGGCCGCCTTGCGGGCGTTGCAGCTGCGGGCCGTGCCGCCGCACGCGGCGACCGTGTTGAGCCAGTCGGTCCGGGCGCCCCCGCGGCTCAGCGGCGTCACGTGGTCGATCGTGGTGGCGCGCTGCCCGCAGTAGGCGCAGCGGTGGCCGTCACGGACCAGCACGCCCCGCCGGGACCAGCGCGGCGGCTGCGTATATCGCCACTTCATGACGACGTAACGCAGTAACCGCACGATCTTCGGGCGCGGGAACAACCCGTACGCGAGACCCTCCTCGGCCTCGTGGATCTCGGCGACGTGGCGCACGAGCATGCGGATCGCGTGCGGGACCGAAACGGTCTGCAGCGGCTCGTAGCCGGCGTTCAGGACAAGCACCTTCACAGCGCACTCCGTTGCGACGATGGGGACGCGGGACTTTCCCGCCTGGTGGAATCAATCGTCGCCGAGGGGCCTGACCTGCGTCAATCGCGTTTCACCACAGGGGATGCGCGCGGAAGAACCGCCAGATGACCGGCGTCGCGTCGATCACCGTCGGCGTCGCGGAGTCGTTGTTGGGCCGGGTGCTGGGCCAGACGTGCCCGGCGCCTTCCACGCGGTAGTGCTCCAGGGCGCCGCGCCGGTCGCAGCCGAGCCACTTCTCGGCGACGACCCCGGTGACCGGCGTCCACGACACCGGGTCCGGCCGGCAACCGTCCCTTGTGGACCAAGCCGCGAGCCAGTCCGGGAGCGCGGGCAGGCCCTTCGCCGGGTTGCCGGCGTAGGGGATGGTCGTGTCCGCCGTGCCGTGGAAGTCGAGGACCGGCACCGGACGGCGGGGCGTGCAGGCGCCGCCCTGGGGGTAGAAGGCCCCGGACACCGGCGCGAAGGCCGCGATCCGGCCGCCCATGCGGCAGGCCAGCACGCCGACGAACCCGCCGCCGTTGGACTTCCCGGCGGCGTAGATCCGGCTCGGGTCGACGCACAGGGAACGCTGCAGCGCGTTGAGCAGGTCGCTGGTGAACAGGACGTCGTCGGCGGCGGCCGAATAGGGCGCGCCGGTCCATGCCGATTCGCCGTCGGTGCCGATCAGGCCCTGCGGGTAGACCGCGATCGCGTCCAGCGCCGAGAACCCGGACAGTTCCTCCTGGTACTGGGACGTCCGCTTGTGCCCGTGGAAGGACAGGACCAGCGGGTACGGCCGGTGCGGGTTGTAGTGCGCCGGCAGGTGGACGGTGTACTCGCGGTCCAGGCCGCCGGAGGTGACGTGCCGGGTGGTCGTCACCCCGGCCGGGATCCCGGGCGCGCGCCCGCAGCCGGTGGTCGGGACGGGGCGGTCGGCGACGCCCGCCGCGGCGGCGGGCGCGGCGAACGCGGTGGTCAGGGCACAGGCGGCGGCGAACACGGCCGCCCAGCGGGGCAAGCGTCCGGGCACTCGATCCTCCTTGATCGACAGCGGGGCGTGGCCAGCATCACACCGGGAGCCGCGGGTCCCTAGATTGCGTTCATAAAGTGCGCGGTCCCGGACTGTCGGACCCGCTCGGTAGGATCGACCCAACAACGGCCGCCGGACATGCGGAAGGGAATGGAAGTGACTGCCCCGATCGAGACGCTGGAGTTCCAGTCGGAAGCGCGTCAGCTGCTCCAGCTGATGATCCATTCGATCTATTCGAACAAGGACACGTTCCTGCGGGAGCTCGTGTCCAACGCCTCCGACGCCCTCGACAAGCTGCGGCTGGAGTCCTACCGCGACAAGGACCTCGAGGCGGACACCGGCGACCTGCACATCGCGATCGAGACCGATCCGGAAGCGTGCACCCTCACGGTCCGCGACAACGGCATCGGCATGACGCGCGACGAGGTCGTCGCCCTGATCGGGACGATCGCCAAGTCCGGCACCGCCGACTTCCTGACCAAGCTGAAGGAGGCGAAGGACGCGGCGGCGTCGCAGGACCTGATCGGGCAGTTCGGCGTCGGGTTCTACGCGAGCTTCATGGTCGCGGACAAGGTGACCCTCGTGACGCGCCGCGCGGGCACCGCCGAGGGCGTCCGCTGGGAGTCGACCGGCGAAGGCACCTACACGATCCAGCCGGTCGAGGACGCGCCGCAGGGCACCGCGGTCACGCTGCACCTCAAGCCCGAGGACACCGAGGACCACCTCTACGACTACACGTCCGCGGCGAAGATCCGCGAGATCGTGAAGAAGTACTCCGACTTCATCACCTGGCCCATCCGGATGAAGGGCGAGGGCGACGAGGCCGAGACCGTCAACTCGATGAAGGCGCTGTGGGCGCGGTCGTCGAGCGAGGTCACCGAGGACGAGTACCACGAGTTCTACAAGCACGTCAGCCACGACTGGCAGGACCCCCTGGAGACGATCCGGCTGCAGGCCGAGGGGACGTTCGAGTACCAGGCGCTGCTGTTCCTGCCTTCGCACGCGCCCATGGACCTGTTCCTGCGGGAGCGCAAGCGCGGCGTGCAGCTCTACGTCAAGCGCGTCTTCATCATGGACGACTGCGAGTCGCTGGTCCCCGAGTACCTGCGGTTCGTCAAGGGCGTGGTCGACGCGCAGGACCTCTCGCTGAACGTGTCGCGGGAGATCCTGCAGCAGGACAGGCAGATCCAGCTGATCCGCCGTCGCCTGGTCAAGAAGGTCCTCTCGACGGTCAAGACGATGATGACCGCCGACGCCGAGAAGTATGCGACGTTCTGGCGCGAGTTCGGCCGCGCGGTCAAGGAGGGCCTGCTCGACGACTTCGAGAACCGCGAGGCCATCCTCGAGATCTCGTCGTTCGCCTCGACGCACGACGCGGAGAAGCCGACTTCGCTGCGCGACTACGTCTCGCGGATGAAGGACGGCCAGGAGCACATCTACTTCATGACCGGCGAGTCGCGGTCCGCGATCGAGAACTCGCCGCACATGGAGGCGTTCCGCGCCAAGGGCTTCGAGGTGCTGGTGCTGACCGACCCGATCGACGAGATGTGGGTCGACTCGGTGCCGGGCTTCGACGGCAAGCAGTTCCAGTCGATCGCCAAGGGCCAGGTCGACCTCGAGTCGGAAGAGGACAAGAAGGCCACCGAGGTGGCCCGCGAACAGCAGAACAAGGACTTCGAGAGCCTGCTGTCGTGGATGGGGACGGCGCTGGGCGACACGGTCAAGGAGGTCCGGTTGTCGTCGCGGCTGACGACGTCGCCGGCCTGCATCGTCGGCGACACCCACGACCTGACCCCGACGCTGGAGAAGATGTACCGCGCGATGGGGCAGGAGCTGCCGCCGATCAAGCGCATCCTCGAGCTCAACCCGGAGCACGGGCTGGTTTCGGGGCTGCGCGAGGCCCACGCCGCCCGCCCGGAGGACGAGGGCCTGGCCGAGACGGCCGAGCTCCTCTACGGCATGGCCCTGCTGGCCGAGGGCGGCGAGCTGGCCGACCCGTCCCGGTTCATCAAGCTCCTGGCCGGCCGCCTGGAGAAGACCCTCTGAACCGCGGTCGTGAGTGGTAAGGCGGGTTAGAACCCGCCTTACCACTCACGACCGTGGGGCACGTGCCGGACCACCACACCCACGATCCGCTCCCGCGGCACGAACCCGTAGTGCCGCGAATCCCAGCTGGTCGGCCGGTTGTCGCCCAGCACCACCGCGCAGCCGGGCGGGACCAGCTCGCCGCCGAGGCCGTGGACGTCCGGGTCGGCCCAGTCCGCCGGGATGCGGTCGCCCGCCACCGCCACCACGCGCTTGAGCAGCAGCTGGTCGCCCACCGGCGCGCCGCTCGGCAACTGCGGGAAGCGCAGCAGGGCCACCTGGCCGCAGCGGGCGCGGCGGGTCCGGCGCACCAGGACCCGGTCGCCGGAGGACAACGCCGGTTCCATGCTCGGACCGTCCACTGTGGTCATGATCAGCCGGCGACGGATGGCGAAGACGCCGAAAGCCAGCAGCGCGAGGAAGACTTTCACGACGCCGCCTGGTACCCGTCGGCCTGCAGGCGGAACAGGCGGGCGTAACCCCCGTCGGCGGCGAGCAGGCTTTCGTGCGTTCCCAGCTCCGTCACGCGGCCGTCCTCGAGGACGGCGATGCTGTCGGCGTCGCGGACCGTGCTCAGCCGGTGGGAGATGAGCAGGCTCGTACGACCCTGCCGGTGCTCGCGGATGCGGGCGTGCACCTCGTGCTCGGCCTCCGGGTCGAGGCCGGAGCTCGGCTCGTCGAGGATCATCAGGTCGCGCCCCTCCCGGACGAGCGAACGAGCCAGCGCCAGCCGCTGCCACTGCCCGCCGGACAGCACCACGCCGGCCGAGGTGCCGATTTCGAAGATGCGGGTGAGCGGCGTGTCATAGCCCTCCGGCAGGGCGGCGATCCGGTCGTGCGCGCCCGCGCGGGTCGCCGCGGCCACCAGCCGGGCTCGATCGTCCAGTGCGGACAGTTCGCCGAGCCCGATGTTCTCGGCCGCCGTCATGTCGTAGTTCATGTGGTCCTGGAACACCGCGCTGATCCGGTTGCGCAGCAGGGCGTGCGGCACGTCGCACAGGTCGACTCCGTCCCAGAGGATCCGCCCGCGCGTCGGGTCGTACATGCGGCACAACAGCTTCACCAGCGTGCTCTTGCCCGCGCCGTTGAGACCGACGAGGGCGACCGCCGTGCCGTGCGGGATCGTGAGGTCGACCCCGCGCAGCACCCACGGGTGCTCGTCGCTGTACCGGAACCAGACGTCGCGCAGCTCGATCCCGTGCCGCAGCGGGGGAACCGTGTCGCGGGACCCGCTCGGCAGGTCGGGTTCCGCGCGGACCACGGCGACGTGGTGCGCGAACGACAGCAGCCGGGCCTGGCCGTTGGCGATCGACGACGCCAGCGTCCCCAGCGCGGCCTGCACCCCGGCGACGGCGGCGACGAACATCGAGACGTCGCCGGCGCTGAGCGACCCGGCGCGCGCCGACGTGATCGCCCACCAGAGGCCCGCCCCGGCGACGGCCGCGCTCAGCGCCGTCAGCCCGCCCATCGTCCACAGCTCCCGGAGGTCCATCCGGCGCTGGGCTTCGTTGGCGCTGCGGCGTTCGTCCATCAGGCGGGCGCGCAGGAACGCCCCGATGCCGAACAGGCGGATCTCGGTCGCGGCGGGGATGCCGGTGAGCAGCTGGGTGTAGAAGAACTCGCGCCGGGCGAACCGCTCGATCCGCCACTCGACCGCGGCGCGGCGCCGGGACAGCAGCAGTTCGGCCAGCAGCGCGGGGATCGCGGCGGCGAGCACGACCCCGGTCATCGCCGGGCTCAGCAGGAGCAGCGAGCCGAGGAAGCCGGCCAGGGAGAGCGTTCCGCTGAGCGCGCCGCCGACGCCGTCGACGATCTCCGGCATCCGGCCGCAGCTCTCCTGGGCCAGCCGCAGCCGGTCCTGGTAGGCGGGGTCCTCGAAGGTGCGCAACCCGACCTGGCGGCCGAGCGCGGCGAACAGCCGGTCGGTGGCGACCGTGCTCGCCGCGCGGCCGATCTGCGCGCGGACGTAGTGGGTGAGCACGGGCAGCGCGGCGACGGCGAGCCCGGTGAGCACCAGCGCCCCGGCGAGGCCGCCGACCGAGCCCGTGCGCTCGACGAGCCGGTCGAGGACGAGCTTTGTCAGCCAGGCGGTGGCGATCGGGGCGGCCGCCGCGGCCACGGTCATCACCAGCAGGCCCAGTAGCCGCGCCGGGCCGGACCGCCACAGCAGCGCGGCGGCGGCCGCGGCCGCCGCCCGCACCTGGCCCGCGCCGAGCCGCCGGTCCGGTTCCGCCACGGTCACCGGCCGGCGGGCACGGGCAGCTCGTGCACCCGCCCGGCGGTCGCGGTCACCCGCCCGCCGTCGACGACGTACAGCGCGGGCGTCCAGGTGTTGCGGAACGCGGCGGCGACCGGGCCGCCGTCGAACTCCGCCGTCACCACGTGGGCGACCTCGGCGAGCGCGCGCACGGTTTCCGGCTCGTCGCCGGCGAAGACGGCGAAGACGTTGTCACGGCCTTGCGCGCGGGCGTAGGCGAGGAAGTCGGGAAGGGTTTCGTGGCAGGCGTCGCAATCGGCGGAGAAGAACGCCACGGTGCCATTCAGCTCGGCAGCCGTGAGCGGCTCGCCGTCGGTCGTGGTGACGGCGAACTCGCCGACGGCCGCACCGGGCTGCAGCGCGAAGAGCGAACCGGAGTTCGGCTGCCCGGACTGCGTCCGCATCCGGCGCAGGATCCCGACGGTCAGGAGCAGGTTGAGCAGGCAGCACAGGCCGAGCAGCACCAGGGCGGCGACGACGATGGGCATCAGGAACTCCTTGCGAACAGGACAGCGATGTCGTCCATGGCGATGACGAGCACGGCCACCACGACGCCGGTCGCGAAGGCGACCGCGGCCCCGGCGACGGACGGCAGGTGCTCCGGCGCGAGCGCGCCGAGGACGGCAGAGCAGATCAGCAGGGTGTTGCGGACCAGGTGACGCGGACCGATCGGGGTTTCGGTCGCGCCGAAGCAGCGGCAGGGAGCGTGCCGTCCGCGTCGCAGTGAAGCAGCGATGGCGGCGGTGAACGCCAGCAGCAACGCCGTCGCGAGGGCGAAGCCGGCGATCGGGGTGACGAGCACGAGGACGGCGGAGGCGAGTTCGGTGGCGACGACGGCCACCGACACCGGCGTCACCCACCGCGCGGGCATCGGCACCAGCGCGGGCACCGAACGCGCGAACCCGCGGAAGTCCCGCAGCTTCGACAACGACGAAGCGGCGAACACCACGGCGATCAGCGCCGCGCCGGCGGCCCGCAGGTACTCCATGTCACTCCCCCACACCGGGTGGTGTCCGCGGGGAAGGTGGCGGACACCACCCGGCACGCTCGCCGGCCGGTTTCAGCAGGTGCTGCGGATCTTGGTCCACTGGCAGCCGTCCTGCACGCAGCAGAACCGGTACCAGTAGCCGGGGTGACCGGCGTTGTTGCAGACGTACTGGCCGCTGCAGGCGGAAGCCTCGGCGGTGGGCACGAGCCGGTTGAGCACGCGGTCGATCAGGCGCCCCATGGTGTCTCCCTTCGACGGTGGGTGTCCGAGGCGTGGGAAGTGGTTCGCACCCCCCGCGCCGGCTGCGAGCATTGCGGGCGGCGCCGTGCCCGGGCAGCAATCCCGGACGAACCCGGACGCGCCTGCCCGCCCCGGTTCCGAGCGTCGCGAATGCCTCATTGGGGACTTCGGAGGTCCCGAATGAGTCATTCGCGGCATCCGGTCAGCCGCCCGCCGCCACCGGCCGACCCAGTGCTACCGCGATCTCCGCCGACTCCGGCAACCCCAGCTCCCGGTGCCGCTCCCGCGCCGCCAGCCAATGGCGCCGCGCGCCCTCCGGATCCCCCAGCGCGGTCAACGCCCTGGCCAAGCCCGTGTGCGCCCGCGCCGCCGCGTGCAAGCTGCCCAATTCCGCCGCCATCGCCAACGCGCACTCGTGGGTTGTGCGGGCGTCGTCCGTGCGGCCGAGTTCCTGGGACGCCTCCGCCAGGCACAACAGGGCCTCCACGTGCAGGTCCCGGTCGCCCGCCTGCTCGGCGATCGCCGTCGCGCGGCGGAAGTACGTGCAGGCCTCGGCGGGGCTGCCCGACCGCAGGTGCGTGTCGCCGATGTTGAGCAGGGTGCGGCCGGTGTCGCAGAGGTCGCCGGACCGTTGGTCCATGGCCAGCGCTTTCAGGTGGCTCTCCAGCGCTTCGGCGTACCAGCCCAGCCGCCCGTAGACGAAGCCGAGGTTGGTCAGCGCGGTCCGCTCGCCCGCCCGGTCACCCAGCTCGCGCGCCAGCGACAACGTCTCCCGCTGGAACCTCGCCGAGCGCACGAAATCGGCGTTCCAGGAGGCGATCGCGCCCAGTGTGCCGAGCGCCCGGCACTCGCCGGAACGGTCTCCGGCGCCGCGGAAGCAGGCCAGCGCCTCCTCGGCGTGCCGGGTCGCGACGTCGTAGCGCCCGACCTGGCCGTGGGTGGCCGCCAGGCTCAGCAGCGCGTGCCCGCGGGCGATCGGGTCCGCCGACTCCGCCGCGCTCGTGTGCAGGACCAGCGCCTCGCCGAGGTGGCCGCCGGTCTGCAGGTACCGGAACAGCAGCCGCGACAGCAGGCCCGCGTGGCCGGACGGCACGCCGTGGACGCCGGCGCCGACCAGGTTGGCCCGTTCGGCGTCCAGCCACGCGGTCGCCGGCTCGCGGTCGGTCAGCGGCGGGATCGGCAGGCCGGGGTCGGGGACGCGGAACCGGTAGTCCCGCATCCGCGGCGCGTACTGGTCCATCGCGGTCGCCGCGGCGAAGGTGTAGTAGTCGAGCAGCCGGGTCACCGCGGCCTTCCGGGCGGCGGGCGCGTCCTCGTCCTGCGCCCGCGCCATCCCGAACGCGCGGATGAGGTCGTGCAGCTCGAACCGGCCCGCCTCCCCGCGCCGCACCAGGCTGGCCGCGACGAGCCGGTCCGCGGTCCGGGTCGCCTCCGCCAGGCCGGTCCCGGCCAGGGCGGCGACGCCGTAGGCGTCCAGGTCGGCGCCCGGGTGCAGGGCGAGCAGCCGCAGGACCCGCCGTTCCGGCTCGGCGAGCTGGTCGTAGGACAGGCTGATCGACGCGTCCACGGCGTTGTCGAGCCGCAGGTGCGCGCGCCGCTGCTCGAGCCGCTCCAGGTGGTCGGCCAGCAGCCACGACCGGTGGGCCGGCGCGGTCATCCAGAGCGCGGCGAGGTTCAGCGCGAGCGGCAGCCGCCCGAGTTCGGCGGTGATCCGCCGGGCCACGCCGGGCGCCTGGTCGACCCGCGCCGCACCGACCGTGCGTCTCAGGTACGCGAACGCGTCGTCCGGGCTCAGCACGTCCAGCGGCACGGGCGTGGCCCCCGCCAGACCGGCGAGCGCCAGGCGGCTGGTGACGAGCACCGGGCCGCCCCGCTCGCCGGGCAGCAGCGGCCGGACCTGGTCCTCGCTGCCGGCGTTGTCGAGGACGACCAGCAGCCGCCGCCCGGCCGAACGCTCCCGGTAGACCCGCGTCTTGCCGGCGAGGTCGGCGGGGACGGCGTGGCCGGGGACGCCGAGCAGGCGCAGGAACGAGTCGAGCACCGCGCCCGGGTCCACCGGCGGCTGGCCGGGGTCGGGGTGGAACCCGCGCAGGTTCACGAAGAGCGCGTTGTCGCACCGGCCCGTGCGCACCAGCTCGTGTCCGATTTGGACGGCCAGCCCGGTCTTGCCGACCCCGGCCATGCCCGCGATCACCGCCGGCCCGCCCGTGCCGAGCACCTCGCCGAGCCGCGCGAGCTCCGCCCGGCGCCCGGTGAAGTGCGGGACGGCCTCCGGCAGGCCGAGCTGGGCCTGCACGAAGGTCGCCGCCTCCGCACGGCCGCGGACCACCCGCAGCACGTCCTGCCATTCGCCGACGTAGCCCGGGTCCGGGTGCAGCACCTCGACCACGGCCAGCAGCAGATCGGTGTTGGGCCGCGCCCGGCCGGTCTTGAAGCAGTCGGCGACGGTCGTGCGGGCGGTCCGCTCCCCGGGCGGGCGCCCGGCGGCCGTCCAGAGCCGGTTGACCCGCTCGGCGATCTGCGCGTACGACGGGCCGCCCGCCCACGCCTTGAGCAACCGCAGCTGCCCGATCAGCTCGGCCAGCGTGCGCGCAAGCCCCGGATCGGGTGGTTCGGTGAACGCCATTCCGCCATGGTGGCCGCGTTTCCGCGATCGGCGTCCGGATTTCGCCCCAGAAAGCGCCCGGTTCGGTGTCAGTCGAAAAGCGACAAATCGACAGACTCGGCCAGGGCCCGGTAGCCGGCGTCGCTGCCGTGCAGGAAGTCGCCGGAGTGGAACTCCGCCCGGATCCGGCTGGGCTGGTCCGGATCGCGCCAGACGGCGTCGAAGTCCAGCACCGCGTCGAACGCCCCGCCGGTGCGGATCCACTCGTTCACCACCTGCCGCGCGGCCTCACCCTCCGCGGAGTAGGCCTCCGAGCCGCCGAAGGGCGCGATCGTGGTGGCGTAGACCCGCACGCCGTGTTCGCGCGCCCGGGCCGCCAGCTGCCGGAAGCCGGCGATGACGTCGTCCGTCGTCACCGGCCCGCCGGGGAACATCTTCAGGAAGTCGGCGAGAGGACCGTCGTCGCGCGGGGCGAAGGAGATCGCGATGTCGTTGCCGCCCGCGGAGAGCACGACGCCGCCGAGGCCCGGCGTCGCCAGGACGTCCCGGTCGAAGCGGGCCAGCACGGACGCACCGAACCGGTCGTTGAGCATCCGGTTGCCGCTGATGCCCTGGTTGACGACGAAGCCGGCGCCGCGCGCGGCCAGCAGTTCCGGCCAGCTGTGGTGGGTGTCCGGAGTGGACCCGGCACCGTCGGTGCGCGAGTCGCCGATCACGACGACGGCCGAAGCCGGCGCGTCGGGGAGCACCTCGACCGCGGAGAGCAGCGCCCGCACCGGCAGCTCCGTGGCGTCCGGCGGCAGCTCGGGAGCGGCGACGGCGTCACCCGGGATCGTCCAGCCGGTGTCCAGCACGGGATCGTGGCACGTACAGGTCTCCACGCGTCCGGGCAGGTAGAGGCTGATGGACAACTCCGTCAGCGCCGCCGCCGGCAGGTCGACGGGGTCACTCAGCATCGGCGCCCCCACCGGGATGGTGCCGGACGCGGCACCGGAGAACGTCAGCACGCGCCCCTCCCGCACCCCGCCGCCCGGCACCGCGAGACCCACGTGGGCCGCGCCGATGGTCACCGGCGCGGTCCCGAACTCGTTGGTGAAGCGGACGCGCACCCGGCGCCCGCCGCCGCTGAGGCGCACCACCTGGCGAAGGGTCACGCCGGCGAGCGGCGGGTGGTCGTCGAGGGAGCCCAGCCCGTCGTGAGCCGATTGGGGTGCCGCACCCCAGCTGCGCACCCAGGGAATCTGCGTCTCGGTCATGTCTGCCTCCGTTGCTGGATCCGATGTCCGAAGGCTGCGGCGGGCCGCTCACACGCGACGCACGCGGCGCTGACACGATCGACGCATGGAGGGGCTTCGCATCACGCTGCTGGGCACGTTCCAGGTGTCCCGGGGTGACGTCGTCCTGCCGGTGCCGGGCGCGCGGTTGCAGGCCCTGCTCGTCCGGCTGGCGCTCGCCGGCGGCCGCGCGGTCGAGCCGGGCGTGCTGGTCGACGCCGTGTGGGGTGACGATCCGCCGTCCGGTACCGCCTCGGCCCTGCAGACCCTCGTCTCCCGGCTGCGCCGCGCCCTCACCGCGGCCGACGGGGTGCTCGTGCAGGTGGCGGGCGGCTACCGGCTGGCCGTGGACACCGTGGACGCGGTGCGCTTCGAAGAGCTCGCCGCGGCCGGCCGGGAGCGGCTGCGGGCCGGTGACGCGGACGCCGCGAGCGCCGCCCTCGCCGAGGCCGTGGCGCTGTGGGGCGAGCCCGCGGTCATCGCCGCCGTCGCCCCGGCGGTGGCGACCCGGTTGCTCCGGCTGTCGATCGAGGCCGTCGCCGACCTCGCCGACGCCGAGCTGGCACTGGGACGCGCCGAGCCGGCCGCCGCCCGGCTGACCGCGTTGCTGGCCGAGCACCCGACGCACGAACGCGCGGCGGCCCTGCTGATGGACGCGCTTGCCGCGCAAGGACGTCAGGCCGAAGCGCTGACCGTGTACGAGCGGGTCCGCCAGACACTGGCGGAGGTTCTCGGCGCCGATCCGGGCACCGCTTTGCGGGAACGCCACCTGCGCCTGCTGCACCCCGCGCCCGAACCGGACCGCCCCCGGCCCGCTCCCCTGCCCGCGCCGCTGACCAGCTTCCTCGGCCGTGACGACGACCTCGCGCGCATCGGCGCCCTGCTCACGACCGGCCGGCTGGTCACCGTCCTCGGCCCGGGCGGCGCCGGCAAGACCCGGCTGGCGCTGGAGGCGGCTCGCCGGTACCGGCACGGCGTCCGGCTCATCGACCTCGCGTCCGTCACCGAACCGGCGAAGGTGGGGCAGGCCGTGCTCGCCGGGATCGGGCTGCGGGGCGGCGCGCTGTTCGACGCCCGCCGGCGGGCCGGTGGAGGCGAGACGGACGTGCTCGTCAGCGAACTCGGCGGGCGGGAAAGCCTGCTGCTGCTCGACAACTGCGAGCACCTGATCGACGCCGCCGCCCACCTGGTCGCGACGCTGCTGCCGCGCTGCCCCGGCCTGCGGGTGCTCGCCACCAGCCGCGAACCCCTGGCCGTGGACGGCGAAGCGCTCGTGCCGCTGGGCCCGCTCGCCCTGCCCGGCCCCGATGACGACGTCCGCGAAGTGGCGTCCGTGCGGTTGTTCGCCGAGCGGGCGGCCGCCGTGCGTCCCGGCTTCGCCGTCGACGGCACCACGCGGGCCGACGTCGTGCGCGTGGTGCGGGGCCTGGACGGCCTGCCGCTGGCCCTCGAGCTGGCCGCCGCCCGGCTGCGGACGCTGTCGCTGCCCGATCTGGCCGACGGGCTCGCCGACCGGTTCCGGCTGCTCACCACCGGCAGCCGGACCGCGCCGCCGCGGCACCGCACCCTGCGTGCGGTCATCGCGTGGAGCTGGGAGCTGCTCGACGAGCGCGAACGCACGGTCGCGGACCGGATTTCCGTCCTGCCCGGCGGGGTCACGGCCGCGTCGGCCGCCGCCGTCTGCACCGGCGCGGTGCCCGCGGGCGACGTGCCCGAGCTGCTCGCCGCCCTCGTCGACCGGTCGCTGCTGCAGCTCGCGCCGGGGCGCTACCGCATGCTCGAGACCATCCGCGAGTACGGGATCGAGCGCCTCACCGGCTCCGGCGACCTCGGCGCGGTCCGCGACCTGGCCGCGGCCCACTTCGCCGGGTTGCCGGCCCGGTACGACCCCGAGCTGCGCGGACCCGGCCAGCTGGCGGCGATGGCCGTCATCGGCGCCGAGTACGACAACACGCTCGCCGCCCTGCGGCACCTGTGCACCACCGGCAACGCCGCCGCGATCCGCCTGGCCCTGGCGCTGACCTGGTACTGGCAGATGTTCGGCCGCGACGCCGACGCCGGCTACTGGCTGGGCGAGGCCTTGGCGGTGCCCGGCGAGCCGTCGCCCGAGCGGGACTGCGCCCGGGCCGCCCACCTGCTCAGCCGGGCGGACATCCTGTCGGGCCTCACCGCCCGGGAGGCCGCGGCGGACCGGGCGGAGATGCGCGAGCTGGCGGGACGGCTGCTGGCGCACCCGGGACTGCCGAGCCACTACCGCGTCTTCGGCCCGATGCTGCTCTTCCTGCTGGGCGACGAGACCGCCCCCGCGCACTTCCGGCGGCTGGCCGAGGGGGACGACGAGTGGTTGTCCGGGCTGGCGCACAAGTTCCAGGCCGAAATCGCCGAGAACGCGGGTGAGCTCGACCGGGTGCGCGTCCACGTGGAGGCGGCCCTGGCCGGCTTCCGGCGGGCCGGCGACCGGTGGGGCCAGGCGGCGACGCTGCCGATGCGCGCCCAGCTGCGGCGCTACGACGACCTCGACGGCGCGCTGGCCGACCTGCGCGAGGCCCGGTCGCTGGCGGGCGAATTCGGTGTGCCCAGCCTCGGGGACCAGCTCTACAACGACCTGCGCTGGTTCGACCTGTACATCCGGCGCGGCGAAACCGGCCGGGCCCTGGACGTCATCGGCGCCGCCCGGGAGCGGGTGCGGCGCACGTCGTCGGCGGAACTGCCGGTGCTGGTCGACGGCTGGGAGGCCGGGCTGCGGGTGCAGCTCGGCGAGCTGGCCGAGGCCGGTGCCCTGCTCGACGACGCCGAACGCCGGCTGCTCGGCGACACCGGGTTCCCCTCCGACCACGCCCGGACGCTGATCGCGGGAGCGCGCTCGGCCCTGTCCCTGGCCCGGGGCGACCTGGCCGGCGCGGCCGAGGCCGGGCGCGCGGCGTACGCGGCCGCGCTGGCGGCCCGCGACCTGCCGATCCTGTCGCTGGTGGCGGTGCACACGGCCGCCCTCGCCGACGCACTCGGGCGGCCGCACGAATCGGCCGTCCTGCTCGGCGCCGCCGCCCGGCTGCGCGGCGCGCACGACCGCACCGATCCGCAGGTCCGCGCCCTCACGGGCCGGGGCCGGGCCACGCTCGGCGAGGACGAATTCGCCGCGGCGTACGCGAACGGCTGGGAGCTGGACGCGGCATCGGCGGTGGCCCGCCTCGCTTTGTGAGCGCGGTGTGCGCGCCGTGTGCGTGCCGGCGGTCAGGCTCGAGGCACGTTGCACGACCTCGAGAAGGCGGTTTGTCATGCATGACGTGGTGATCGTGGGGGCGGGCCCGGTCGGGCTGTTCCTCGCCGGCGAACTCGGCCTCGCCGGTCGTTCGGTGCTGGTGCTCGAACGGGAGCCGGAGCCGCAATCGCCGTGGCGGAGCTTCCCGCTCGGCCTGCGGGGCCTGACAGGCGGGTCGGTCGAGGCGTTCCACCGCCGCGGAATGCTGCCCGCACTGCTCGCCGCGTCCAATGTGGACGAACGTCCCGAGGCGGTCGCTCCCCGTTCGGTCGGCCACTTCGCCGGAATGCCGCTCGACCCGGCGGACGTCGACCTCGCGCGCCTGCCCCACCGGCTGCCCAGCCCGGCGCTCGACGGCATCATGACCAGCCTCGAAGCGGTGGAAACGGTGCTGGCCGAGCGAGCCGGCAAGCTCGGCGTCGAGATCCGCCGTGGCGTTGCGGTCACGGCGGTGACGCAGGACGGCGCGGGGGTGGTCGCCCGGGCCGGCGAGGAGGAGTACCCGGCCCGCTGGCTCGTCGGCTGCGACGGCGGCCGCAGCGCGGTCCGGCGGCTGGCGGGCTTCGAGTTCACCGGCACCGAGCCGCAGCTCACCGGCTACCTCGCGCTGGCCACGCTCGCCGATCCCGGCGTTCTCCGGCGGGGCTTCACGGTGACGCCGCAGGGGATGTACGTGACGATGTCCGAGCCGGGCCACTTCGGTGTGCTGGACTTCGACGGCGGGGCGTACGACCGTTCGCAGCCGCCGACGCGGGAGCACCTCGAATCGGTGCTGCGCCGCGTGTCCGGCACCGACGTGACCCTCACCGACGTCCACCGGGTCTCCACCTTCACGGACCGCGCGAAGCAGGCGACGACGTACCGCCGCGGCCGCGTCCTGCTGGCCGGCGACGCGGCGCACATCCACTCGCCGCTGGGCGGCCAGGGCCTGAACCTGGGTATCGGCGACGCGATGAACCTGGGCTGGAAGCTCGCGGCGACACTGGCGGGGGACACGCCTTCGGGCCTCCTCGACACCTACCCGGCCGAACGCCACCCGGTCGGCGCGCGGGTGCTCGACTGGTCCCGCGCCCAGGTGGCGCTGATGCGCCCGGACCCGCATTCCCGCGCGGCCCGGTCGGTCCTCGGCGACCTCCTCGCCACCCGCGACGGCACGACGTACGTCTTCGAGCGGACGTCCGGGACTTCGCTGCGCTACTTCGGCGAAGACGGCATCTCCGGGCACAACGCACCGGACTTCGTGCTGACGGACGGCACCCGCCTCGCCGACCTGCTGCACGACGGCCGAGGTGTCGCGCTGGACTTCGGCGGCCGGCTGCCCGCGCTCGGCGACCGGATCCGGTACGTCACCGGCCCGGCCCGGGACGACCTGGGGTTCGGGGCGGTCCTGGTCCGGCCGGACGGGATCGTCGCGTGGGCCGGGGGCCGGGAGCCGGACGTGGGCTCCTTCGAGGAGGCCGTGCGCCGCTGGTTCTGAACCAGTCCGGCCGATCGCCCGGTTCCGGCAGCAGTCCGGCGAAGTCGGGTGCGCCAGCGGCACCCGCGGTGTCGCGAATGACTCATTCGGGACGTCCGAGGTCGCGAATGAGTCATTCGCGACCTCCGAGGAGCGCCGCCACCCGCGCCGACAGAACCTCGCCGGGCCCATGACTGAGCCGATGGTAACGAAAAGGTAACGGCGCTGTGCCGGTTTGAACCGCTCGTCCGAAATGACCGTTTCTGCCTACGTCGGGACCGCTGCCCGGGCCGCGCGTCACCTTGCCGCGCCCGGGAAACCGAACGAGGTGAACAACTCCATGCCCCGAAAACCCGCCACGGGCCGGCACCGCATCACCCGGCGCACCAAGCTCGCCACCCTCGGACTGGGCCTGGCGCTCGCCGCCGGTGCCCTGGTCGTCGCCACCACCACCGGTGGCACCGGCACCGCCGGAGCGTCCGAAGTGGACAAGTCGTTCTTCGTCGACATCACGAAGGTGCCCAAGGGCACGAACGTCAACCAGGCCCTGCAACGCCAAGGCGCCCGCGGAACCTTCACCGTGGACTGCGGCCGCAACGAAAACCAGCACTTCAACCCGGACAACTTCATCGCCCAGCCCGGTGTCCGCAACGGCGCCGAGCACCTGCACGACTACGTCGGCAACCTCTCCACCAACGCCGACTCCACCAACGAAAGCCTCGCGAAGGCCGGCACCACCTGCAAGAACGGCGACAAGTCGACCTACTTCTGGCCGGTCGTCCGCATCGACACCGAGGAAGACGAAGAGAACCCGCCCGCCAAGGAGGTCTCGGGCGATCGCGAGCAGGCGAAACAGGAGAAGGCCGGGACGCAGGTCGACTGCCCCGACGTCGCCAGCAAGCTCGCCGACGTCCCCGACCAAGCCGCCGCCGAGGTCGAGCGCAACCTCGACCTGCTCGACAACCAGGTCAAGGACGCGAACGCGCGGATCGCGGGCGGCGACCTGAAGTCGGAGCAGGACATCCGCAACGCCGTGCTGAACCCGCTCGGCGACAAGCGCAAGGCGACTCTCGACCGCATGGCCATCGCCATCGGCCGGACCGGGGCGAAGCCGGAGGACCTCGGCGGTCTGGCGGCCTGCGCCCTGAAGAAGAACGGCCAGGGCGGGCTCGACAACGGCAGCGGCAACAGCAACGGCAAACCCGCCGAACTGCCGGGGGTCGACGAGAACAACGAAATCGGCGACAACGAAGGCGAGATCCAGCGCGTCGAGCGGGCCGATCTGACCTTCACCAGCGGCGGTGCCCGCCGGGTCGTGGCGATGCCGCAGTTCCTCCGGATCCTCTACGGCGACGCCAAGCAGAGCACGAACGGGCCGGCCAACGTCCGGCCGAGCTGGACGTGCAGCGGGTTCGAGGACCGGCTCACCGACAAGTACCCGATCTGCCCCGAGGGCAGCAAGGTGAAGCGGATCCACGCCTTCCCGAACTGCTGGGACGGCAAGAACATCGACAGCGCCAACCACCGCTCGCACATCGTGTTCGCCGACCGGCAGGGCCGGTGCCCGCAGGGCTTCAAGAACGTTCCGCAGCTGCGGATCACGCTGACCTACGACATCCCGCGGGAGGTCCAGGTCAACGGACAGTACAAAGTGGACGCCTTCGAGCAGGAGAACCACAACCCCCGCTCGGACCACGACGATTTCGCCAACGTCATGGGCCAGCGCCTGATGAACCAGGTGGTCCGCTGCATCAACAGCGGCCAGCGCTGTTCGCAGTGAACTGCCGGTAGATGCGGCTCAGGGCCGGAAAGCTCGTGCTTTCCGGCCCTGAGTGCGCGGGTGCTTACTGGTGCAGGAGGGAGGTCGCCGACCCGAGGAGGGCGCCCGGGCCCTGCTGGGTCAGGTCCGGCATCGCGGGGAGCAGTCCCTGGACGTTCGGCAGGAGCCCGCCCAGCAGCGGCAGCCCGTCGCCGATGGCCCGGCCCGACGTCGCCGTCAGCGGCAGTGTCGGCAGATCGGTCGCCGTGAGCTCGCTGCCGAGCGGCGCGTTGAGGTCCGGTTCCTGCAGGTCGCCGTCGACCTCGGCACTCGGCACGTGCTGGACCAGGGACGCCGGCACCGTGTACCGCACGGTCGGCGCGGGAAGCGCGTGGGCGGCGGGCAGCACCGCGTCGACGGCCTGGGCCGGCTGCGGCAGGTCCACGCCGGCCGCGGCGGCGGTCCCGGCGCCGACCAGCAGGAGGCCGCCGCTGACCAGGGCGACCTGCAGGATTCGCTTGGTGTGAATGCGCATGACAAATACTCCTTCGAGCAAGACTGGGGGGGGATTGGTCCGCGGAAAAACGAGGCGGATCAATCAGGCGTGACGCCGGGCCGGATTTCCGCGGACACCACGTCACGGTGCGACACACCATTCCGGCAGCGCACCGACTGCGCGTGGTTTGCGAAATCCGGCAGCACGACATCGCCGTAACCGCGATCCTGCCCGGACGCGGGACCGGCATTGGCCGAAATCGAGCAGGGCGGCGGCCACGATCGTCCGCCGGGATCTTCCCCGCCGTGTTCGGCCTGAAGGTCGGCCGGCAACGGTCCCGTGGTCGTGACGACGCGAACCGGGACCATCGCCGGTGCGGGTTCGGCTGGTCGCTCGCGCGGGACGCTGTCCACCAGCGCGGGCGGGGCGTCGGTCGGCCTCGCGGCGCTGGGGCTCGCCTTTTCGGCGTGGTCGCGAGGATCCTTGGCCGGCCTGTCGAGCTCGGTCGGCCCGGTCGCGGCAATCCGCCCGACAGCGGCGACGGCCGCGGGAATGGCTTGGGGCACCTGGCTTTGCACCAGGTCGGCCAGCCGGGCCGGGTCCACGCTCGGCAATTCGGGCACCGCGGGCAGCACCGGGGCAGCCATCCCGAGCGGGCCGTCCGTGATCTGGGTGACGGTGCTGGCCGACGCGGTGGCGGTCAGCCACGCAAGCGCGCAGGCGGCGGCAGCGCCCCCGACGACAACGAGGGCGCGCGCCAGGAAACGACCGGCCTTCGCCGGGTCTTTTTCCCGCCTGGTCACGATCGCAGTCCCGTCTGTTCCACCACCGACGATCAATCCCGCCGATTCGGCAGCTTCACCATAACGACACCGCATTCACCGCCGTGACTCACCCCCGTTTTTCGGGCCCGCGCAATTGTGGCAATTCACCCGGTACAGCGATAACGCGGCTGAATGCCGGAGATTTTCGGCACCCCGATCGGGGGATCACGGCCGGAGGAGGACCTTGGTCCAGCCGTCTTCGCGGTGGTCGAACCGCTCGTAGCCCTCGGCCGCCTGGTCCAGCGGCAGTTCGTGCGACACGAGGAACGAGGGGTTGGCCCGGCCGGTGATGATCAGGTCGCGCAGCCGCCGGTTGTACCGCTTGACCGGGCACTGCCCGGTGCCCATGCGCTGGCCCTTCGTGAACAGCGTGCCGTAGTCGAACCCGATCCGGCCCTCCTTCGCCCCCTCGGTCGCCGCGCCCGGGTCCTGCGGGACGTAGACGCCGACGACCCCGATGCCGCCGGTCGAGCGCACCGACTTGACCAGGTTGTCCAGCACCAGCTCCGGGTGCTCCTGGCCGGAGTGGTCGTGCGCCTGGTAGCCGACGGCCTCGACCCCGCAGTCCGCGCCCTGGCCGCCGGTGGCCGCCATGATCTGCTCCACCGGGTCCGCTTCGCTGAAGTCCACCGGCAGCACGCCGATCTTCTCGGCCAAGGCCAGCCGGTCGCGTTCCTTGTCGACCACGTAGACCTCGGCCGCGCCGCGGAGCACCGCGCTGTGCGCGGCCAGCAGGCCCACCGGCCCGGCCCCGAACACGACCACCCGGTCGCCCGGGCGCATCCCGGCCAGCTCGGTGCCGTGCCAGCCGGTCGGGAAGATGTCCGACAGCATCGTGAAGTCGTTCTCGTACTCGGTACCCGCGGGCAGGTCGAGCAGGTTGAAGTCGGCGTAGGACACGCGCAGGTACTCGGCCTGGCCACCGTCGTAGGGACCCATGTTCGCGTAGCCGTACGCGGCGCCGTCCATGCCTTCGGCCGGGTTGACCCGCAGGCAGAACGACGTCCAGCCCTCCAGGCAGTTCCGGCAGGTGCCGCAGGCGACGTTGAACGGCACCGACACCCGATCACCCACCTTCACCCGGGTGACCCCCGCGCCGATCTCGACGACGATGCCCATGTTCTCGTGGCCGAGGACCTTGCCCTCCTCGACCGCGGTCCGGCCCTCGTACATGTGCAGGTCGGACCCGCAGATGTTCGTCGTCGTGATCTTCACGATCGCATCCGTCGGCTGGTCGATCCCCGGATCGGGCACCTCGCGCACTTCCACCTGACGCGGACCCCGGTACACCACTGCCTTCATCTCGACTCCCATCGATCACCGCATGTCCGGCGCGGCTACCCGACGTGTCCCGCGGTAACCGCCGATCAGGGGAGGTCGAGGATCGTCTTCCCGCGACCGTGCCCGGAATCGAGCCGTTCGTGCGCTTTGCGCACCTGGTCGAGCGGCAGGACCTCGTCGACCACCGGCCGGGCCTGGCGCCGTTCGAACACCGGGGTCAGCTCCTCCAGGCGACGGCGTTCGCGGGTCAGCATGATCCCGTGCAGCTGCTGGTTGCGCTGGTACAGCGGGCTCAGCTCGCCCTTGGGGGCCAGGACCGTCGCGATCCGGCCGAACGCGCGGGTCGCCGCGCAGCTCTTGACCAGGTTCTCCCCGCCGACGAGATCCAGCACGGCGTCGACGCCGGTGCCGCCGGTGTGCTCGAGCGCCACCTCGACCGGGTCGGCGGCGTGGTAGTCGATCGGGACCGCACCCAGGTCACGCAGCAGATCCTGGTTGTCGGGGCCGGCCGTGGCGAGCACCCGGGCGCCCGTCGCGGCGGCGAACTGGACGGCGAACGTGCCGACCCCGCCCGCGCCGGCGTGCACCAGCACCGTCTCACCGGGACGGACGGCGAGCCGGCGCACGATCGCCTCCCACGCCGTACCCCCGGCCAGCGGGATCGCCGCCGCTTCGACGTGGCTGAGCCCGCGGGGCTTGGGTGCCACGATGGCCGCGGCCACGACGTTCAGCTCCGTGTAGCCGCCCGCCCGCGACGTCAGTTCCGGCGTGTAGAAAACCTCGTCTCCCTCGGCGAAATCCGTCACGCCGGGGCCGAGCGCCGCCACGACACCCGAGACGTCACCGCCCAGGACGGCCGGCAGTTCGAGGTCCGGGATCGCGACCCCCTGCCGGATCTTCGCCTCCACCGGGTTCGTCCCCGCCGCGAGCACCCGGACCAGGATCTCCCCCGGCCCCGGCTCGGGCCGGTCGACCTCTTCCAGCGTCAGGACCTCCGGACCACCGAATTCCGCCATCACCACGGCTCGCACAGACATCCCGTTCGCGTACCCGGCGAAGGCCCGGGCAAACGACTTCCGTTTGCCACCCACTCGCGCGGGTAGCCGCCCAGCGCGGCGTAGTGGGCGCCGCCCCTGACCGGAAGGAGCACGACGTGCCCGCACGCACCGCCGATGGCCCGGAACTGCTGCCCGAAACCGAAGAGCTGGCCACCGGCAAGAACTTCGCCGCGGTCACCACCGTGCTGCCGAGCGGGCGGCTGCAGACCCAGATGATCTGGGTCGACGTCGAGGACGGCGAGATCGTGCTCAACACCGAAACCCACCGCGCGAAGGCCCACAACGTCGCCCGCGACCCGCGGATCACCGTGTTGATCCGGGACGAGGCGAACCCCTACCGCTACGCCGAGGTCCGCGGCCAGGTGACCGGCGTCGAGAACGGTGAACGCGCCCGCCGCCAGGTCGACCGGCTGTCCCGCAAGTACACCGGCGAGGACTACCCACCGGACAACATCAAGTCCGAGCGCGTCATCCTGCGCGTGACCCCCGAGCGGCAGACCTACATCGACCAGGCCAAGGGCATCGCCGACTGATCAGGAGGACGAGACGTGGGACTGCTCGACGAACGGGACCGCTGGTCCGGCCGGGTGTTCACCGGCGAATGGACACCCACCGGCGCGACAACGGCTTCGACCGAGCCCGCCACCGGCGACGAGCTCGGCCAGGTCGGCACGGCCACCGCCGGCGACGTCACCCGCTCCGCCGCCACCGCGGCCGAACGCGCGCGGGACTGGGCGCACGCCGGCTACCGGGAACGCGCCGCCGTCCTGCGCCGCGCCGCGGCCCTGTTCGAACAGCACCGCGACGAGATCGCCGGCTGGCTCACCCGCGAAGCCGGTAAAACCGCCACCGCCGTCGAACTCGAGCTGAACCTCACCCTCGACGAACTGCACGAAGCCGCGTCGCTGGCCAGCGCACCGTGGGGCACGCTGCTGCCCACCACCCAACCCGGCCGCACCAGCGTCGCCCGGCGCGTCCCCTTCGGCGTGGTCGCGGTGATCGCGCCGTGGAACTTCCCCCTCATCCTGGCCATGCGGTCGGTCGCCCCGGCCCTGGCGACCGGCAACGCGGTCGTGCTCAAACCCGCCAGCGACACCGCGATCTGCTGCGGCGTCGTCATCGCCCGCCTCTTCGAAGAAGCCGGCCTGCCCGCGGGAGTGCTGCACATGCTGCCCGGCAAGGGCAGCGAACTCGGCAACGCCGTCGCCGAGGACCCGCACATCGACATGATCTCCTTCACCGGCTCGACCCCGGTCGGCCGCGAACTGGCGAAGGCGGCGGCCGCCGGGTTCAAGAAGTTCGTCTCCGAACTCGGCGGCAACAACGCGTTCGTCGTCCTCGACGACGCCGACGTCCCGGCCGCCGCGGCCGCGGGCGCGTTCGGCAGCTTCGTCCACCAGGGACAGGTCTGCATGGCCGTGGGCCGTCACCTGGTCGCCGAGAAGATCGCCGACGCCTACGTCGAGGAACTCACGCGGATCGCCGACGGCCTGCGGGTCGGCGATCCCCGCGAGGACGTCGACCTGGGGCCGGTCATCAACTCCAGCCAGGCCGAGCACATCGAATCGGTCGTGGCGCGGTCGGTCGACGCGGGCGCGAAGGTCACCTCCGGCGGCCGCCACGACGGCTTGTTCTTCCGGCCGACCGTGCTCGCCGGCGTCGCCCCCGAGATGCCGGCCTTCACCGAGGAGATCTTCGGGCCGGTCGCGGTCGTCACCACCTTCACCGACGACGACGAAGCCGTCCGCCTCGCCAACGCCACCCCCTACGGGCTCGTCGCCGGAGTCCACAGTGGATCCGCCGTTCGCGCCCGCGCGGTCGGCGACCGGCTGCACGCCGGAATGGTGCACGTCAACGACCAGACCGTGAACGACGAAACCATCGCGCCCTTCGGCGGCATCGGCGAATCCGGCGGGAGCAGCCGGTTCGGCTCGTTCGTCAACCTCGACGAGTTCACCCGCTGGCAGTGGGTCACGGTCCGCGACGAGCAGAGCCGGCCCCGGCTGTGAGCACCGGCCGGCCGGCGCGGACCGTGCCCGGCGCCGGTGGAAAGGTCAAGCGGAGACGTCCAGGACGGTCTTGAGCCAGCCTTCCTCGCGGCGGTCGAACGTCTCGTACGCCGAGATCGCGTTCGCCGGTTCCTCGTGCTGGGTGATGAACGCCAGCGGGTCGACCGCGCCGGAGGCGACCATGCCCAGCAGCCGCGGCACGTACCGGCGGTGGTTGCAGTTGCCCAGCTTGACGGTCAGGTTGCGGTTCATCGCGTCGCCCAGCGGGAACCGGTCGAACCCCGGCGGGTACACGCCGATCACGCCGATGCTGCCCGCCTTCGCGACGGCCTCCACCGCCCACCGCGCGGCCAGGCTCGGCGCGTCCCCGGGCACCCACTGCTCCCCCGACGGCGCTGCGTCCGGCGCGGCCAGCGCCCGCTCCTGATCGAACTGTCCGGCCTGCTCCGCAAGCTTCTCGGCGGCCGGCCCACCCGAGGGCCGCTGCGCGTCGACGCCGACCGCGTCGATCACCCGGTCCACCCCGATGCCGCCGGTCAGCTCCTTCACCACCGCGACCGGGTCTTCGCGGTTGAAGTCGACGGTTTCGGCGTTCTGCCCGCGGGCCTTGTCCAGCCGCGACGGCAGCCCGTCGACGACGAACACGCGCCCCGCGCCCTGCCGCTTGGCCGAGGCGATGGCGAACTGCCCGACCACGCCGGCGCCCAGCACCAGCACGCTGTCGCCGTGGCCGACCTCGGCCAGCCGGGCGCCGAACCAGGCGGTCGGGAAGATGTCCGAAACCAGGATCGCCTGGTCGTCGCTCACCTGGTCGGGGATGCGCACCAGCGTGGTCATCGCGAACGGGATCCGGGCGTACTCGGCCTGGAGCCCGTCGACCGGGCCGGTCGTTTCCGGGCCGCCGAAGAACGACGTCCCCGCCGACGGCCCGTTCGGGTTGGCCGTGTCGCACTGGGCGAAGTACCCGGCCCGGCAGTACGAACAGGTGCCGCACCCGATCGTGGACGTGACGACCACGCGGTCACCGGGTGAGAACCCGCGCACGGCCGGACCGACCTCTTCCACCACCCCGACGGCCTCGTGCCCCAGGATCGTCCCCGGCTGCATGCCGGGCATCGTGCCGCGGACCAGGTGCAGATCGGTGCCGCAGATGGCGCTGCGGGTGACGCGGATGATCGCGTCGCTGGGCTCGAGGATCTTGGGGTCGGGTACCTCGTCGATGCGGATGTCCCCGATGCCGTGCCAGACGACTGCCTTCACTGCTCCTCCTTCGGCCGGAAGCCAGTCGCGTACCCGCCGCGGTGGCCGGTACGCGTTCCGCGGCGAAGCGGTTGACGCGGCGCCGGGCGGGTACGCGGCAACGGTCCCCGAATCGAACGGAGCCGTGATGACCCCGACCGACCAGCCGCTCGGCGAACTCGAAGTCGTGCACGAATTCACCGGCCCGATGCCGACCGGGGTCAGCGTGTCCCGCGATGGCCGCGTTTTCGTCAACTTCCCGAAATGGGGCGACGACGTCCGTTTCACCGTCGCCGAACTCCGCGACGGCGACCTCGTCCCCTACCCCAGCCAGGAGTTCAACGACGCGGCGAGCGACACCGACCCGGCCGCCCTGGTCTCGGTGCAGAGCATCGTCGTCGATCCCGCCGATCGGCTCTGGATCCTCGACACCGGAAGCCCGCTGTTCCAGCCCACCGCCCACGGCGGCCCGAAGCTGGTCCGCGTCGACCTCGAGCGCGACGAGGTCGCGGCGACGATCCTCTTTCCCGAGGACGTCGCCCTGCCCACGACGTACCTCAACGACGTGCGCTTCGACCTCGGCCGCGGGGTCGCGTTCATCACCGACTCCGCCGACCAGGGCCCCAACGGCATCATCGTCGTCGACCTGAACACCGGCGAATCCTGGCGGCGCCTGCACGACCACCCCAGCACCAAGGCCGAAGAGCCGCCGGACCTGCGCATGGTGGTCGAGGGTCGCGACTTCGTGGAGCGCTCGGAAGACGGCACGACCAGCCCGATCACGATGGGCGCGGACGGCATCGCCATCGGCGCGGACGGCGCCCGCTTGTACTACTGCTGCCTGGCTTCCCGCCGCTGGTGGAGCGTCTCGACCGACGCCCTGATCAACCGCGACCTGGACGACGACGCGGTCGCGGCGACGATCATCGACGAAGGCGACAAGGGCGCCGCCGGAGACGGCCTGGAAACCGACGACCAGGGCCGCCTCTACGTCACCGACGGTGAGCACAACGCCATCCACCGCCGCCACCCGGACGGCCGTTGGGAGACGGTCGTCCACGACCCCAGGTTGCTGTGGCCGGACACGATGTCGGTGGCGGACGGCTACCTGTACGTGACGGCGAACCAGTTGCACCGCCAGGACAAGTACCGCGGCGGCAAGGACGAGCGCGAGTACCCGTACGTCTTGTTCCGCACCCCGATCGACGCCGGCCCGGTCAACCTCCGCTGAGGACGTGCGGTCGGAGCGGGTCTCCGTGGCGTCGGCGCGGGTTACAGAAAGTGATAACTGGCAGGGTTCACCCAGACGGCGAGTGGTCCGTCGTCTCGATGATGGGCACGCGCGGCCGGTCAAGTTGTACTGGATGTGCCGAATCCAGACGACGAGGGAGAACCATGCTCACGCGTACCGCGCTGGCCGCCCTGTTCACCGCCACCGCTGCCGCGGCGCTGATGCCGCCGGCCGCCACTGCCGCCGAGGCCGACCCCGCCGACTACGTGATCGAGTCGGCCAACGGCACGGAGCGGGTGTGGCAGCAGACGCTGTGGGACGGCGAACCCACCATCACCGCGGACTTCCACGGCAGCGACAACCAGCACTGGATCCTCTGGGGCAACCGCACCATCCAGAACACCGGAACCGACCTCTGTGCCACGGCCGACCACGGCCGGGTCATCGGCGCGGACTGCAACGGCGACGACCCGGCACAGCGCTGGACGATCCGCGGCGACCACAACCAGAAGCAGCTGCGGAACGAAGAAACGGGAAACTGCGCGACCTACGAGGGCCACGAGGACCAGCTGACCCTGCACACCTGCGACGGCGGCCGCATCAACCAGCGCTGGTACCTCAACATCTGACCGGTTCCGCGATCACGCCGGCACGCCGTTCGACCCACCGATCAGCGGGACCCCGTCCAGGCGAACCTGGTTGCGCCGGCGGAGGTGCGTGGCGCCCCCGACGGATCGGCCGCCGCTGAAGGACTTCCAGACCCGGGCGGCGTGCTTGACCTCGCCGGCCACCGGCTGTTCGGGCGATGATGGTTTGCGTGGTGCCCCCGACGGGACTCGAACCCGCACTGCGTCGATTTTAAGTCGACTGCCTCTGCCGATTGGGCTACGGGGGCACCCACACTCTAGGCGATACCCCGCAACGCACCCCCGAACCCCGCCCGACCCCCGGAAGCCGAAAGCCCCCGGCCGGCAAAGGGCCAGGGGCTCACAGCGGAAAAACCTCAGGACTTCGACACGCGCGCGAACTCGTCCTTCGGGTTGTTGATCTGGCCCAGGGAGATCACCTCGCGGCGGAACAGCCCACCGAGGATCCAGTCGAACAGGATGCGGATGCGGCGGTTCCACGTCGGCATGGCCTTGAGGTGGTACGCGCGGTGGAAGAGCCAGGCCGGGAAGCCCTTGATCTTCAGGTTCAGCGCGTCCGCCACGCCCTTGTGCAGGCCCAGGCTGGCCACCGCGCCCAGGTTCTTGTGGAAGTAGTCCTTCGGCTTTCCGCCGCGCAGGACCTTGATGATGTTCTTCGCCAGGAGGCGAGCCTGGCGGACGGCGTGCTGGGCGTTCGGCGGGCAGGTCGCCGTCGGGTCCTCTTCCGTTCGGGACAGGTCCGGGATCGCCGCGTTGTCGCCCGCTGTCCAGACGTCCGGGTGGCCGACCACCTGCATCGCCGCCGTGGCTTCGAGGCGGCCTCGCTTGTCCAGGGGGAGGTCCGAGTTGGCCAGGACCGGGTTGGCCTTCACACCCGCGGTCCAGATGATCGTGTCCGTGTCGAACTCGGTTCCGTCCGAGAGCACCACGTGGCCGTTCTCGAACGACTTCGCCGCCGTCGACAGGTAGACCTCGATGCCGCGCTTCTCCAGCTGCTCGACCGTGTACACGCCCAGGGTCTCGCGGACCTCGGGCAGGATGCGGCCGGCCGCCTCGACGAGCACCCAGCGGATGTCGGAGGTCTTGATGTTCGGGTAGTAGTTCTCCACCGCGAACCGGGTCATGTCCTCGAGCTCGGCCAGGGCCTCGATGCCGGCGAAGCCGCCGCCGACCACCGTGAACGTCAGGAGGCGCTTGCGCAGCTCGGGGTCGAGCGTGCTCGCGGCCTCGTCGAGCTTGGTCATGATGTGGTTGCGGAGGTAGATCGCCTCGCCGATGGTCTTGAAGGCGATGCCCTCCTCGACCAGGCCCGGGATCGGGAGGATGCGCGCGACGGCGCCGAGCGCGACGACCAGGATGTCGTAGCCGAGCTGCTCGATGTGGCCGTCGGCCGCCTCGACCGTGACGGACTTCTTCTCGTTCTCGATCTTGGTGACGCGCGCCGTCAGCACGTGGCAGCGCTTCAGCACCCGCCGCAGCGGCACGACCACGTGCCGGGGCTCGATCGCGCCGGCCGCGGCCTCCGGGAGGAACGGCGCGTAGGTCATGTGGGGCTGCGGGTCAACGACGGTCACGGAGGCCTCGTTGGCCCGGAGCATCTTCTGGAGGCCGTACGCCGTGTAGAGCCCGACGTACCCACCACCGAGGACGAGGATCCGAGTCGGTTCCGACTTCGACTTCGCAGCAGCCATGTCCTCATGGTGACACCTTCGCCGCGACCCCGCTCGGGGGCCCCATCCCGCTGTGACCAGCGTCGCTGCGGTTTCCGTAACGATTCAGTTCGGCCCTGTCACCGAGGTCGCGGCGCGGAAGACGTCCGCCACCATGGCGTGGGTCACGCGGTGTGTCTGGACATTGCGCGGCGAGACGTGATAACAGCCGAAAACCCGCAGGTCGTCCAGTTCCAGGACGGCCCCGTGCGCGAACGCCGGACGCGGCTGCGGCACCGCCCAGCCGGCCGCGTCCAGCACGGGCAGTAACGCCTGCCAGCCGAACGCCCCGAGCACCACGATCGCCCGCAGTGTCGGACGTAACAGTGCCAGTTCCTCGGCCAGCCACGGGCGGCAGGTGTCCCGCTCGGCCGGCGTCGGCTTGTTCTCCGGCGGCGCGCACCGCACGGGCGAAACGAGCCGGGTGCCGTACAGCTCCAGGCCGTCGCCGATCGCCGTCGACGTCGGCTGCGAGGCGAGCCCGACCTCGTGCAGGACGCGGAAGAGGAAATCACCCGATGGGTCGCCGGTGAACATCCGGCCGGTGCGGTTGGCGCCGTGCGCGGAGGGCGCCAGGCCGACGACCGCGAGCGACGCGTCCGGCGGCCCGAAGCCCGGCACCGGGCGCGCCCAGTAGTCCTCGCCGCGGAACGCCGCCTTGGTGCCCGCGACGCCCTCGCGCCAGGCCACCAGCCGCGGGCAGGCGCGGCAGCCGGCCACCGCCGCGTCCAGCTCGGGCAGGGACCTCATCGCAGCGCCGCCCGGGACAGCCGGTCGGCGTGCCGCGTCGTCTCGGGCAGGCGGTACCGCGGGGTCAGGGCCAGCGTCAGCCGGCAGGCGTGGGCGAGGTCGATCCGGTGCCCGGCCGAGACGTACACCGGTTTGACGCCGTCCCGGGTCCGCAGCACCGCGCCGACCTCCTCGCCGGCGTCGACCAGGGCCGTTGACGATCCGCGGGCGGACGCAGGCTCGGCGTGGGTGCCGACGAAGCGCGTCTTGGCGACGCCGAACGCCGGCCGCCCGGTCAGCACCCCGAGGTGGCAGGCCAGGCCGAAGCGCCGCGGGTGCGCGAGGCCGTGACCGTCGCAGACGAGGACGTCGGGCTCGTGGTCCAGCCGCTCGAGCGCGGCCAGCAGCGGTGGCAGCTCGCGGAAGGCGAACAGGCCCGGCTCGTACGGGAAGACGGCCTTCGCGCGGTGCGTCCGCTCCTCGACCACGGTCAGCCCGGCGGTTTCGAGGGTGACGACCGCCGCGGCGATGCCGCCGGCGCCGTCGTAGGCGACGTCGAGGCCGGTCACCGTCGGCGGCAGCTCGGGGCAGTCGTCGGCGAGATCGACCCGGCCGCGGAGCCGCTCCTGCACGGCGAGCGCTTCCTCGACCGTCGACGGCCAGTCCTCGGTGTGCACCAGGTCACCCTGCCACAGGCCGCCGTTCGCGCCGACTAAGTTGGGGCCATGGCGGACAGCACCCCCGAAGAGGCCACCGAGCCGAAGGCCGCGGAAGCGACCGAGGTCGCGGCCGAGCCGACCGATGACATCGTCACCACCCAGCACACGCTGACGGTGAAGCGGAAGAAGCTCGCGTACACGGCGAAAGCGGGGCGGATCGTCCTCCGCAAGGAGATCGTCAAGGACGGCAAGTCCGAGGGCTTCAAGGCCAAGGCCGAGGTGTTCATCACCTCCTACACCCTCGACGACGCCGACCCGGGCTCGCGGCCGGTGACCTTCGCCTTCAACGGCGGGCCCGGCTCGTCGAGCATCTGGCTGCACATGGGCCTGCTGGGGCCGCGGCGGGTGCTCTCGGGCGACGTCGACGACCTCGTGCCGCCGCCGTACGGGCTGGCCGACAACCCCGAGACGCTGCTGGTGCACAGCGATCTCGTCTTCATCGACCCGGTGTCCACGGGGTACTCGCGCGCGTCCGACGGCGGCGAGACGAAGGACTTCCACGGCTTCAAGGGCGACATCGAGTCGGTCGGCGAGATCATCCGGCTGTGGGTGTCGCGCCACGAGCGCTGGCTGTCGCCGAAGTTCCTGGCCGGCGAGTCGTACGGCACGCTGCGCGCCGCCGGGCTGGCCGCGCACCTGCAGGACCGGCACGGGCTGTACCTGAACGGCCTGCTGCTCATCTCGTCGGTGCTCGACCTCGGCACGCTGCGGTTCACGGAAGGCAACGACCTGCCGTACTCGCTGTACGTGCCGACGTACGCGGCGATCGCGCACTACCACGGCCTGCACGGCGAGCGCCCGCTCGACGACGTGCTCGCCGACGCCGAGGACTTCGCGGCGAAGGACCTGCCGTACGTGCTTTCGCGCGGCGCTCGGCTGTCCACTCAGGACCGGGCCGAGGCGGTGGCCACGCTGGCGTCACTGACCGGGCTTACCGAGTCCTATGTGGACCGGGTGAACCTGCGGATCGAGCACGTCCGGTTCTTCACGGAGCTGCTGCGCGACCGCGGCCTGGTGGTCGGCCGGATGGACGGCCGCTTCACGAACTGGGAGCCCGACGGCGGCCGCGAGCACATGAGCGACGACCCGTCGATCTCCCTCGTGGTCGGCGCGTACGCGGCCGCGTTCAACCACTACGTGCGGGCGGAGCTCGGGTACGCCAACGACCTGCCGTACGAGCTCATCAGCGAGGACACGTTCAAGGCGTGGTCGTACGCGGACTTCGAGGGCCGTTCGGTGTCGGTGGTCGACTCGCTGAGCTCCGCGATGCGCGCGAACCCGCACCTGAAGGTCCACGTGGCGTTCGGGCACTACGACGGCGCGACGGCGTACTACGCGGCCGAGCACGTGCTGGCCCACCTGCAGATCCCGGAGGAGCTGCGGGACAACATCGACACGGCGTACTACCCGGCCGGCCACATGATGTACATCCACGAGCCGTCGCGGGTGCAGCAGTCGAAGGACCTGGCGAAGTTCGTCAAGAAGGCGTCGAACCGCTGAGCACGGCCCGCAGCCGCCGCCACTGCACGACACCCACGACGACCTGCGCCGCCACCGCGAGCAGGGCGTAGCCGGCGAGCCACGGACGCCATTCCGGCGGCTGCGCGTGGTCGCCGACCAGCGCTTCGAGCAGCAGCGGCAGGGCGTAGATCCCGGGCATCGCCACGAGCAGGTCGTACAGCCGCAGGGCGGCGTCCACCGCCCGGGAGGTCTCGTCCTCCGCGATGACCGGACGCCGGAGGACGTCGGTGACGATCGCGGTGGTGACCGCCGCACCCAGGGCCAGCAGCAGGAGCCAGCCGGCCGCGTAGGTGCGGAACGGCGTCGTGGCGAAGATCGTCACGGCGAGCGCGGCCCCACCGCCGAAAGTGATCAGCGGGACGGCGAGGAACCAGCCGGTCAGCTCGGTGCGCGGCGGGCCGCCGAGCGTGCCGAAGCGTGCCAGCGCCTGGCGATCGCGGACCCGCGCGGGCAGCCAGTAGCCGAGCTGCTGGATCACCAGGAGGAAGTAGAGGAACGAGCTGCCCGTCAGGTCCGCGCCGCGGACCGCGGGCAGGAAAGTCAGGCTCGCGAACCCGATCGTGGCGGCCGCGTACACCAGGACCGCCAGGCCCATCCACCGCCGCCACCCGGGCGGCCGCGCGCCGGCGCGGAAGCCGAGGCGCAGGGCCAGCAGGTCGGTCATCGCCGGCACGTCGACGCGGTGCTTGACCAGCCAGCGTCCGGCGGCCGCCCGCTCCGCCTCCGTCACCACCGTCGCCGTCACGCGGTCACCGTCCCGTAGTGGCCCGGCGGCAGCCGGCGGTTCCGGAACTCGACCGCGGCACGGGCGTAGACCGCCACGGCCAGGACGAAGTACGCCACCACCGGGACGATCCGGGCCGGGGGCCACGGCCAGTCCGCGGACAAGTCGACCCAGGGCAGGAACGTGAACAGGAACGGCACCATGAACGCCCGGGTGTCGTAGGCCCTCAGGGCCGCGTCGACGGCCGCCGATGCCGTGTCCTCGGCGAGCACCGGGGCCCGCAGGGCCCGCTCGAGGACCAGCGCCGAGCACGCGACGCCGATCACCAGGGCCGCTGCCCAGCCCACCGGGTGGGCGGCGATCACCGCGCACAGGACCGCGCCGCCGCCGAACGTCACCCCCATCGCGGCGAAGTACCAGCGGCCCACCTGCCCGGCCGCCTCCCGGAACGGCAGGCGGACGCCGGGGGGAACCAGCCGGGCGGCGGCGCGGTCGGCCCGCCGCACCCGGCGCCACATCAGCAGCGGATAGGCGGTGCAGACCACGGCGACCACCAGGTAGCGCGCGAGCACCGGGACCGGCGGCAACAAGGCGACCACGTTGGCCACGGGAGAAAGAACCCAGAAGGCCTGATAGGACCGCGTGGCCAGCTCCCGGGCCCCGACGCGGACCGCGAGCAGCGGCGTCGGCTCGCCCACCGTCACGCCGTGCCGGGCCAGCCACGCCCGCGCACCCTGTCTCTCGGCGAGCGTCGTCCACGCTGTTTCCGCCACCATCGAACCTCCCCCTGTCCCGCCGTACACGCCCGAAGCGCCGGAATGGTTTAGCGGCCGTAGAAGCCGGGCGGCAGCCGGCGGTACCGGTGGCGGACCACCGCCCACCCCAGCAGCTGCAGGACGACGGCCGTGACCAGGTACGCGAGCGCGGACCACCCCAGCCAGCCGGGGATCGCCCAGTCGACGACGAAGACCGGCACCGCCAGCACGGCGTAGCCGGCGCACGGCGCGAACCGGTAGACGTCCTCGGCGCGCAGCACCTGGTCGACCGCCCGCGACGCCTCGTCCTCCGCGAGCACCGGTGCGCGGAGCGCCCGGCCGAGCACCAGCGCGGTTGCGGCGGCGCCGACCGCCAGCGCGAGTGTGTGCGCGCCGATCTCGGCGGCCGGCGAGTACCAGTGCTTCCAGGTGAACTGCGGCCGGGTCAGGAACGACGCGGCGCACAGCGCCGCCCCGCCGACGAACGTGAAGGCCGTCGAGCTCAGGTACCACCAGCCGATCTGCTTCGCCGCCACGCGGAGCGGCAGCGGGGCGCCGCCACCCGTCAAGCGCTCCGCGAGCTGTTCGCGGCTCTGCGTGCGGCGCCAGCGGACGACCTGGAACGCGGCGAAGAGCAGGGCCATGCCGGCGGCCCTTCCCGGCAGGTCCACCTCGTGGAAGAACGGCCCGCTGAGCGCCCACAGCACCGCGAAGACGATCGCGTAAGTGGGTGTTCCCCGGGCACCGATCGCGCGCCCGCCCAGGCGCAGCGCGAGCAGCCGGGTCGGCAGCCACACCCGTACCCCGCGCTTGCCCAGCCACAGCCGCGCCCAGCCCACCTCGAGCACCGTCGGCTCACCCGGCAGCCTCGGGTCCACCGGCAGCGCCGGCTCACGAACGATCAACGGAACTCCCCCCGGTCCCGTCGTACACGCGAACCGCCCCGGGAAGGTTGCCTTCCCGGGGCGGATTCGTCCGGAATTCCCTACTTCAGGTACTGCGAGCCGCGCGTCACCGCCGCGTAGGCGTCGACCGCGCCGTGGCCGTAGAAGCCGTTGAACGACGGGTCGCCCTCACAGGTGGCCGTGAACGTCGCGTCGCGGCCCTCCTTCAGGTAGTCCACCGTGCGCGGGACCGGGCAGGCGATCTTCGCCGCCGTGCCCTCGAGGACGCGCTGGACCTGGTCCGGGTCCATCCCGAACTCGCCGTGGGACTTCTTGCCGTACTGCGAGATGATCAGCGCCGCGACGCCGGTGGCGTGCGGGGTGGCCATCGACGTGCCCTGCAGCCACTGGTAGTAGCCGACCCGGCCGTCGGCCGCCGTCGCCTTCTTGACACCCGCGGTGACGCCGTCCGGCGTGATGTTGCCGTCCGCGTCGATGTTGCCCTCGGCGATCCCCACGTTCTTCGGGTACGTCGAAAGGATCTCGTTCTCGACGGTCCGGTACCACGGGGAGCCGAAGTAGTCGCGGAAGAAGCCGCCCGGAGCCGAGACCGAGATCTGCTCGAGCCCGTAGTTCGAGTAGTCCGCCTTCTTCTGGGACGGTCCGAACGCGCTCACGCCGATCGTGTGGTTGCCCTCGACCGGCAGGTTGAGGCAGGTCGAGTTGTCCACCGTGCGCGGGTGGGTGCTGTTGGCCGGGTAGTCCGGGCTCGTGGTGTCCGGCTGCGGCGCGCCCAGGTCGGTGTGCTGGTTGCCCAGCGCGACCAGCATCGTGACGCCCTTGCGGTGCGCGTAGTTCAGCGCGCGCTGGGTCGCCTCGATGATCGTGCGCTGCTCGGCCTGCTCGGCGGGCGAGTCCGCCGGGTTCGCCGTGCAGTTGTACAGCCACGGGTCCGTGTAGAACGACATGTTGACGACGTCGATGCCCGCGTCACCGGCGTAGGTGATCGCGTCGACGGTCGGCTGCAGGAAGAAGTAACCCGAGTCCTGGCCGGCGCGGATGTTCACCAGCGTCACGTTCGGTGCGACACCGGAGACGCCGAAGCCGTTGGCCGCGGCGGCGATGGTGCCGGCGACGTGCGTGCCGTGGCCGCCGTCGTCGTGGTTGGCCGGGTCGACGCAGCCGCGGAACTCACACGGTCCGTCCACTTCGGCGCCGTTGACGTCGGTCGGGATGTCGCGGGTGAAGTTGCGCGAGTCGGCCAGGTCGAAGTTCGGCGCGATGTCCGGGTGCGTGCCGTCGATGCCGGTGTCGATGACGCCGACCTTGACCTGCTTGCTGCCGGCCTGCTTGGTTCGCGAGAGGTCCGACCGGACGGACTTGAGGCCCCAGAGCTGGTCGTCCAGCGGGTCCATCCCGACGGCCTTGTTCGCCGCGGCCTTCTTCGAAGCGGCGCCGCCGCGGCCTTCCTTCTCGACGCCGGCGTCACCCTTGGTCTTCTTGCCCGTCCGCGGCACCGAACCGATGGACTGGGCCTTGGCGGCACCGAACACCGCGCGGTTCGTGGCCACCCGCTCGGTGAAGCCGGTGGCCGGCGCGCTGGCCCTGATCAGGCCGACCGCGGTGTTGGTCTCCAGGACCGTGCCGCCCGCGGCCTTGATCGCCTGCTGGGCGCTGCCGATGCTCTGGACGTCCTTGGCGAGCACGGTGAACTCGGTCGCCGGACCGGACAGCGCGGGCTGCGCCGACGCGGCCGGGACCGCGACGGCGGACACCGCGCCGAACAGCGGCACGGCCAGCACCGCGGCCAGAAGCCTGGGTCTCTTCACGTTTCTCCTCCTCGCGGAAAGCGGTTCCTGCACCGTATAGATCGGACAATGCGCGTACAACGGCCAAACGTCTGTTACGGAACAACCGACTTCTGCTCGGCGAAGTGACAAGCTGACAAGTGCCCGTCGGTCCTGGGCACCAGCTCCGGCACCTCCGTCGCGCACCGGTCCTCGGCCTTCCAGCAGCGCGTGCGGAACCGGCACCCGGACGGGGGATCCAGCGGGCTCGGCACGTCGCCGGTCAGCCGGATCACCTGGCGGCGGCCGCGCACGGCCGGGTCGGCCACCGGCACCGCGGACAGCAGCGCCTGGGTGTACGGGTGGGACGGTCGTTCGTAGATCTCCTCGTCGGTGCCGAGCTCGACGATCTTGCCGAGGTACATCACCGCGACCCGGTTCGACAGGTGCCGCACCACGGAAAGGTCGTGCGCGATGAAGACGTAGGACAGGCCGAACTCGCCCTGCAGGTCGCCGAGCAGGTTCATCACCTGCGCCTGGATCGAGACGTCCAAGGCGGACACCGGCTCGTCGCAGATGATCACCTTGGGCCGCAGCGCGAGCGCCCGCGCGATGCCGATGCGCTGGCGCTGCCCGCCGGAGAACTGGTGCGGGTAGCGGTTGAGGTGCTCGGGGTTGAGCCCGACCACTTCGAGCAGTTCCCGCACCTTGCCCGCCCGCGAGCCCTTCGGGGCGACCTCGGAGTGGATCTCGAACGGCTCGCCGACGATGTCGCCGACCGTCATCCGCGGGTTGAGCGAGGTGTACGGGTCCTGCAGCACGATCTGGATCTCGCGGCGCAGTTTCCGCAGCTCGGCGCCGCGCATGGCGAAGATGTCGCGGCCCTCGAACTTCGCGGTGCCGCCGGTCGGTTCCTCCAGGCGCATCAGGACCTGGGCGAGCGTCGACTTGCCGCAGCCGGACTCGCCGACGACGCCGAGCGTCTCGCCCGGCATCAGGTCGAACGAGACGCCGTCGACCGCCTTGACCTGGCCGATCGTGCGCTTGAACAGGATCCCGGTGCGCACCGGGAAGTACTTCTTCAGGTCGGTGACCGAAAGGATGGGGTCAGGCACGGGAGCTCACCACCTCTTCGGCGAAGTGGCACGCGCTCGTGCGGCCGAAGCCGATCGCGTGCTGCGGCGGGACCTCTTCCGAACACTTCGCTTCGGCCCGTTTGCACCGCGGGTGGAACGGGCAGCCGGGCGGGATGTCCAGGAGGCTGGGCGGCAGGCCCTTGATGGTTTCCAGGGTCTGTCCTTTGAGGTCGAGCCGGGGCAGGGAGTCCATCAGCGCGGCGGTGTACGGGTGGGCCGGCGCGCGGAACAGCTCGACGGCGTCGGCCTGCTCGACGATCCGGCCCGCGTACATCACCGCGATCCGGTCGGCGACCTCGGCCACCACGCCGAGGTCGTGGGTGATCAGGACGAGGCCCATCTTGCGTTCGGCCTGGATCTCCTCCAGCAGGTCCATGATCTGGGCCTGCACGGTGACGTCGAGGGCGGTGGTCGGCTCGTCGGCGATGAGCAGGTCCGGGTCCAGCGCCAGCGACATCGCGATCATCGCGCGCTGGCGCATGCCGCCGGAGAACTGGTGCGGGTAGTCCTTGATCCGGCGTTCGGCGGCCGGGATGCGGACGGTGTCGAGCAGTTCGATCGCCCGCTTGCGAGCGTCCTTCTTGGACATGCCGAGCCGGACGCGCAGCTGCTCCTCGATCTGGAAGCCCACGGTGAACACCGGGTTGAGCGCGGACAGCGCGTCCTGGAAGATCATCGCGATCTCGCTGCCGCGCACCTCGCGGCGGCGGTCCTCGGACGCGGTCAGCAGGTCCTCCCCGCGCCAGCGCACGGCGCCCGCGGTGATCACGCCGGGCGGCATGTCGAGGATGCCCATCACCGTCTGGGCGGTGACGCTCTTCCCGGAACCGGATTCGCCGAGGACGGCCAGCGTTTCGCCCGCGTGCACCGAATAGCCGACGCCGTTGAGCACGTTGGCCACGCCGTCGGCCGTCCGGAACTCGACGTGCAGGTCTTCGACTTCGAGCAGGAGTTCGTTGTCGGACAAGGACTTACCTCGACTTCGGATCGAGCGCGTCGCGGATGCCGTCACCCAGCATCACGAAGGCCAGCACGGTCAGGGTGACGAAGGCGCCGGGGAACAGCAGCATGTGCGGGTCGTTCCGGAAGTAGTCCCGCGAGTCGGCGATCAGCACGCCCCACGAGATCACCGGGGCCCGCACGCCGATGCCGAGGTAGGCCAGCGTCGCTTCGGCGCCGATGAACGCGCCGAGGGCGATGGTGGCGTACACCAGCACCGGCGCGATCGTGTTCGGCAGCAGGTGCCGGAAGATGATCCGCGGGGTGCTCGCGCCGAGGCCGCGCGCGGCCTTGACGTAGTCGAGCTGCTTGGCCACCAGCGTCGCCGAGCGCATGATCCGCATCCCCACCGGCCAGCTCAGCACCGCGATCGAGCAGACCACCTGGACGATGATGGTGACCGCGCCGGGGTTCGAGCCGGGCGCGTTGAACGTCGTCAGGATGACGATCGCGCCGAGCACGAACGGCAGGCCGGCGAAGATGTCGCCGAACCGCGAGAGCAGGCTGTCGACGAGCCGGCCGTAGTAGCCGGCGATGATGCCGATCACCGAGCCGAGGAGCACGGTCACCAGCGTGGAGAACAGCCCGACCAGCACCGACGCGCGGGTGCCGTAGATGGTGCGGGCGTAGACGTCCTGGCCCTGGTTGTCGTAGCCGAACCAGGCGTCCGCGGACGGGCCCTCGTTCGCGTGCGCGAGGTCGCTGAAGCCCGCGTCGCGCGAGCTGAACAGACCGGGCGCGATCGCGATCAGCACGATGAACAGGATGATCACCGCCGAGGCGAGCACCGCCGGCTTGCGCCGCAGCTGCCGCCAGGCGTCGCTCCACAGGCTGCGGGGTTTCTGCGGGCCGGCGGCGGAATCGTCCACACGGGACAGTTCGGCCGCGTCGGCCCCGCCGCCGCCCACCAGGTTCGGGTCAGTCATAGCGGATCCTCGGGTCGAGAACGGCGTACAGCAGGTCGACGACCAGGCTCATCAGCAGGTACACCAGCACCAGCAGGACGACCACGCCGACGACGGTGGCGCTCTCCCGGTTCTGGATGCCGCGGAAGATGAGCCCGCCGAGGCCGTTGATGTTGAACACGCCTTCGGTGACGATCGCGCCGCCCATCAGGGCGCCGAGGTCGGTGCCGAGGAACGTCAGCACCGGGATCACCGAGTTGCGCAGCAGGTGGACGAGCACGACCCGGCTCTGCGGCTGGCCCTTCGCGATCGCCGTCCGGACGTAGTCGGCGCGGCGGTTCTCGGCGATGCTCGTTCTCGCCAGCCGGGCCACGTACGCCATGGACAGGCTGCCGAGCGCGATGCCGGGCACGATGAGCTCGCCGACGCTCGGGTTGTCCGACACGCTCGCTTCGATCCAGCCGAGGCCGTTGCTGCCCAGGGCGAGCTGCAGCACGATCGCGGTGACGAACACCGGCAGCGAGATCAGGAACGTGGTCGAGACCAGCACCAGGTTGTCGAGGAAACCCTTGCCGCGCAGGCCGGTCAGCACGCCGGCGGTGAGCCCGATGACCGCTTCGATGACCACGGCGATCACGGCCAGGCGCAGCGTGATCGGGTAGGACGTGGCGATCAGATCGCCGACGGACGTGCCGTTGAAGGTTTCGCCCCAGTCGCCGGTGAACAGGCTGCCGAGGTACTTGAAGTACTGGACGAAGATGTTGTCGTTCAGGTGGAACTTCTCGGTCATCTGGGCGACGTAGGACGCCGGGCAGGCGGCCTGGCCGCACTTGCCGGAGAACGGGTCGCCGGGAACCGCCCAGACCAGGACGTAGATGAGGAACGTGGTGCCGAAGAACACCGGGATCAGCTGGAGCAGCCGTCGCAGGACGTAGCGGGTCATCAAGTGTTCCTAGTGCGCGCCGGCCGTCGTGAGTGGTAAGGCGGGAAAGAAACCGCGTTACCACTCACGACGGCGTGGTGGTGGGAGCCGCAGCTACTTCTTCAGGACCTCGATGGACGGGTAGTCCGGCATCCGCCGGAAGTCCAGGGCCGCCGTCTTGAGGTTCTTCGACTTCGCCGCGACACCCTTCTCGTCCCAGGTCGGGATCGACGGCAGGTCCTTCGCGATCAGGTCCTCGGCCTGCTGGTACAGCTTGACCGCGGCGTCCTTGTCGGCGGTGGCGTCCGCCTGCTCGAGCAGCGCGTCGACCTGCGGGTTCGAGTACGTCGAGTCGTTCGAGGAGCCGCCGGTCTTGTAGATCGGGTTGAGGAAGTCCTCGATGGACGGGTAGTCCGCCGACCAGTCCGACCGGCCCATGCCGGTCAGCTTGTGACCGGTGACGATGCTGCGCCACTGGCCGAAGTCGGTCGCGGGCACGAAGTCGCACTCGACGCCGAGGGTGTTCTTGATGCTGTTGCACGCCGCGACCAGCGGCTCCTTGCGGCCACCGTCCGCGTTGGACGCGATGGTCAGCTTGCCCTTGAAGCCCGACTTCGCGAAGGCTTCCTTGGCCGCCGCCGGGTCGTACTTGCAGAACTGGCACACGCCGGGCCGCGCGCCCGGGATGCCCTGCGAGATGTAGCCGTCGGCCGGCACGTAGGTGTCGTTCATGACGGTCTTGGTGATCTGCGCGCGGTCGATCGCCATCGAGATGGCCTTGCGCAGCTCGAGGTTGTTGTAGCCCGGCACGTAGTACGGGACGGCGATGGTGCTGATCCCGAGCAGGTGGCCGGTGACCAGCCGGTCGCCGAGGTCGTTCTTGTACTTGCCGCCGGCGACGGCCGACGGCGGCAGCGCCTCCATGAAGTCGAGCCGCCCGCTCAGCAGGTCCTGGTAGGCGGTCTCCTGGCTGGAGTAGATCTTGATGTCGAGGTTCTTGAACTTGACCTTGTCGTCACCCTTGTAGTCGTCGAACCGGGTGAGCTTGATGTCCTGGTTGGGCGTCCGCGAGACGAACTTGAGCGGGCCGTTGCCGATCGGGTGCTGCTCGAAGGCCTTGGGGTCCTTGAAGAAGGAGTCGGGCAGCGGCGCGAAGGCCTGGTAGCCGACCTTGATGTCGAAGACGGAGAAGGGCGCGTTGAGCGTCACCTGGAACTCGTAGTCGCCCTTCGCGACCAGCCCGGACATCTTGTCGGTGGCCGGCTTGGCGTTCTCGTCCTCGGGGTGGACGTCCTTGTACCCCTGGATGTTCGAGAAGAAGTCGGTGTTGAGCTGGCCGTTCGGCGCGTAGGCGCCGTAGTTCCAGGCGTCGATGAAGTTGTGCGCCTTCACCTCGGTGCCGTCGTGGAACTTCCAGCCCTGCTTGATCTTGATGTCGTAGACCTTGGAGTCGGTCGTGGTGATCGAGTCCGCCATCAGGTTGAAGGGCTTGGCGTCCGCACCCTTGAAGCCGACCAGCGTGGCGAACATCGGCTGGACCGCCTTGGTGCCGCCGAGGTCGTTGATGTTGGTCGGGACCAGCGCGTTCTGCGGTTCGGTGCCGTAGACGCTGACCGTGCCGTCGGGGTCCGTCTCGCCGGCCCCCGTGGAGCTGCCCGAGCCACCGCCGCACGCGGTGAGCGCGAGCGCCAGCGAGGTCATCACCACCGTGGGTCCCCAGAGCCTGCGCGAACGACGCATGATCCCCTCCATATCCGGTGTGTCCGAAAGGTGAGACGCACGCTATCGGGGCCGGTGAAGCTGATCACAGGACTGCGGTGTTGCAAATGTGTGACGGTCGTCGGGACCACCTGGTTGGAGCACAACCAACGTAGGAATCCGGATACTCCGGACGGCCCAGCGCGGACAGCAGGTCATCACCCGCTCACCCACGGTTCGGTTGCGCCACAAGCCCTTTGGGGCGGCCGAACGGTCGGTCAGCCGGAACACCGCTGAAGCCACGTGCCCGAAAAGCCGACACGCGTGATCAGAGGGTCGACACCCGTGATTGGGAAGTCGACACGGCGTGGCTCGGCCGTGTCGACCCTTCAATCACGCGTGTCGACCCTTCAGTCACGGGTGTCGACCCTTCAATCACGGGGTCAGGCGAGGGAGAGGGCGATGCCGTCGAGGATGTCGTGTTCGCTGACGATCAGCTCGGTCGGGCCGCCGCGGGCCGCGAGCTGCTCGGCGAGGGTCTGGACCACTACCGCGCCGCCGCCGATCACGTCGACGCGGCCGGGGTGGATCACCGGGTTGGCCGCCCGGGTCGCGTGGTCGCTGTGCAGCAGGTCCGAGGCGAGGCGATCGATGTCCGCCGCGCCGAGCTTGGACAGGTGCACGCGGTCGCTGTCGTACTCCGGGAGCCCCAGCGCGATCGCCGACAGCGTGGTCACCGTGCCCGCGACGCCGATCCACGTGCGGGCGCGGGCGACGTCGACGACGTCGAACGCGTCCGTCAGCACCTTCCCGGCCAGGTCGCGGGCGGCGGCGATCTCCTCCGCGGTCGGCGGGTCGCTCTTGAGCGCGCGCTCGGTGATGCGGACGCAGCCGATGTCGACCGACTTCGCCGCGAGCACCTCGGCCCGCCGTCCGTCCCAGGTGCCGAGGACCAGCTCCGTCGAGCCGCCGCCGACGTCGACCACCACGAACGGGCCGTCGTCCGGGTCCTGCTCGCCCACCGCGCCGGTGAACGACAACCGCGCCTCCTCGTCGCCGGTGATCACCTCGGCCTCGACGCCGAGGGTCTCGCGGGTCATCCGGAAGAAGTCGTCGCGGTTCTTCGCGTCACGGGTCGCCGAGGTCGCGACCATGCGGACCTTCTCGACACCCTTGCGCCGCGCGGCGATCGTGTAGTCGGCGAGCGCCACGCGGGTGCGTTCGAGGGCCTCGGGGGCGAGCTCGCCGGTGGCGTCGACACCCTGGCCGAGCCGGACGATCCGCATTTCGCGGTGCAGGTCGCGCAGGTCGACCGTGCCGTCGTGGCGCGGCGTCAGCTCGGCGACGAGCAGGCGGATGGAGTTGGTCCCACAGTCGATCGCGGCAACACGAGGCATGCGATCACCCTAACCGGCGGGTGTCGTCGTCCCGACGGTCGTGGTCGTCGGGGTGGTCGACGTGGTGACCGAGGTGACCGTCTGACCGCAGGTGGGACTGGGGGTCTTCGTCGTCGTCGGACTCGGGCTCGGGTCGCCGGTGCCGGTCGGGGTCGGCGACGGCTCGGTCGTGACGCTGGTGACCGTCGTCGTGGTGACCGTCGTCGTCGGCGGGACGCACGTGGACGACGACGTGGCCGGCGGCGTGCTCGTGGTCGGCGGGGCCGCCGGAGAAGTCGTCGAGGGGACCGGCGGGGGCGGGATCGGCGGCGGCGCGGGCAGCGCCGCCGCGTTCGGGGCACCGACCGGCACCGTGCTGTCCGGCACCTGCATGATCCCGTTGCGGTAGGCGTCCGCCCACAGGATCACCGTGTTCACGTACGTGTCGGAGTTGTTGTACCGGTAGATCGCCCCGCGCAGCTGGTCCGGCTCGGCCAGGTCGAACCCACCGGAGCACAGGTAGCGGCCGGTGGCCAGGGCCGCGTCGAAGATGTTGTTCGGGTCGGACTTGCCGTCGCCGTTGCCGTCGGAGGCGTAGCCCCGCCAGGTGCCCGGGATGAACTGGGTCGGGCCGACCGCGCGGTCCCACACCGGGTCGGTGTCGAGCAGGCCCTGGTCGGTGTCCGGGATGGCGGCGAAGTTGCCCTGGCCGTTGAGCTGCGGGCCGAGGATCGGCTCCCGGGTGGTCCCGTTCGCGTCGACGTACCCGCCGCGCGCGTGGTTCGACTCGATCCGGCCGATGCTGGCGATCAGGGCCCAGTCGATGTGACACGCGGGCTGCTCGCGGCCGAGGATGTCGGCGGCGTTCTGGTACGCCTTGAGCGCGGTGGCCGGGATGCCGAGCGGGCCGTCGGGGAGCTCGTACGCCGGGAGCGGCTCCGGGCTGACGCTGCCGGGGAGGGTGCCGTCGACGGCGATCTGCTGGAGGGCGGCGTTGCCGGGGTCATAGCCCTGGGCGAGGGCGGCGTCGCGGGTGTGCTCACCGGTGCCGCCGAGCCAGCCGAGGGTGCCCCCGCCGGCGACCAGCGCCGGGATCACGGCCAGGATGCCGGTGATCAGCGGGTACGCGGTGCGGTGGCGGATCCCGAATCTTCGCGTGTAGCTGCCGACTGCGTCTGGCAGCCGCCGCACGCGCATGTTCAGAGCCCTCCTGGCCGGATCGATCGCCGCTGTCGGGACACAGCCTGCCGCAAGCGCGGCGAGGTTTCAGCCCATCGAGAGTCGGAATCGAGCTTTTCGCTCACCCAGACCAGTTATCTGTTCACAGCACGCGAGTGTTACGCGGCGCAGTCCCCCATCGGCCACCCGTTGGCCTTAAGCAGCGCCAGCGTCTCGTCACCGAACGGATTCACGCCCGGGCCGACGGCCAGCGTGTGGGCGACGTGCACGTGCAGGCACTTGACGCGGCCCGGCATGCCCCCGGCGGTGACCTGGTGCCCCAGCGGCTCGATCGCGTCCCGCTCGGCGAGGTAGGCCTCGTGGGTGCGCTGGTACTGCGCGGCGAGCTCGGGATCGGTGGTGAGCCGCTCCGTCATCTCCTTCATGATCCCGGACGCCTCGATGGTGCCGATCATCGAATTGAGCTTCGGGCAGGTCAGGTAGTAGAGCGTCGGGAACGGGGTGCCGTTCTCCAGCCGCGGGCTGGTCTGCACCACGGACGGGTGACCGCTCGGGCACCGCGCGGCGATCGCGCGCAGCGCTCGCGGCGGCCGTCCGAGCTGCTCCGCGATGATCTCGCGGTCGGCGTCGGTGACGGGCTCGAACCGGTGCTGCTGCGTGCTGTTCACGCGGTCCAGGTTAGAGCGTGCCCCTCAGCCGCCCGAGACCTGGTTCCACAGGTTCTCGTACCAGGAGCTGCCCGCGACCTGCTGCTGCCCGGCCGGCGGGGCCGCGTCCGGCGCCTTGTCCTCCGGCAGCTGGACGATGTACGGCGTCTCGCCGGGCTTCACGTACCGCAGCCGCCGGCGCGCCTCGGCCTCGATCTGCGCCGGGTCGCTCAGCTCCGCCTTACGGCCTTGGAGCTGAGCGACCTCCTGCTGCAGCTGGGCCTGCTGCGCCTGCTGTTCGCGGACCTCGGTCCGCTGGGAGAGGTACGTGCGCAGGGGCACGGCGATGGTGAACGCCAGCGCGCACACCACGATCGCCACCACCGCCGCGCGGCGGGTGGTGGACATGCCGAGCACCTTCGCCGCGCCTGAGGCCCGCTTCGCCGCCAGGCCCCGGCGCAGCCGGGCCCTGGTGGTCTCCGCGTCGCCGGTGCGGCGGCGCGCCGCCGCGGTGCCGTCGGTCCGGGGCGACCGGGATCCCGGGCTCCCCGCACGACCGGCCTCCGGGCGGCGGGTCCGCGCGGGTCCGCCGACCCGCGCCGAACCGCCGCCACCGCCGCGGCGGCCACGTGTCCTCCCCCGGTCCGCCATCGGCGTCAGGCCTCGGCGGTGAACCGCGGGAAGGCCAGCTCGCCGGCGTACCGGGCGGCGTCACCGAGGGTCTCCTCGATGCGCAGCAGCTGGTTGTACTTGGCGATCCGCTCGCCGCGGGCCGGGGCCCCGGTCTTGATCTGGCCGACGCCGGTGGCGACGGCCAGGTCCGCGATGAACGTGTCCTCGGTCTCGCCCGAGCGGTGGCTCATCATCGACTTGTAGCCGAACGACGTGGCCAGCGAGATCGCGTCGAGCGTCTCGGACAGGGTGCCGATCTGGTTGACCTTCACCAGCAGCGCGTTGGCGGCGCGGCGGGTGATGCCCTCCTCCAGGCGGTCCGGGTTGGTGACGAACAGGTCGTCGCCGACGATCTGGACCTTCTCGCCGACCTCGGCGGTCAGGGTGACCCAGCCGTCCCAGTCGTCCTCGCTCAGCGGGTCTTCGATCGACACCAGCGGGTAGTTCGCCAGCAGTTCGGCGTAGTAGGCCGACATCTGCTCGGCGCTCTTCTTCGCGCCCTCGAAGGTGTACACGCCGTCGGAGAAGAACTCCGTCGCGGCGACGTCGAGGGCCAGCGCGACGTCGCGGCCCGGGGTGTAGCCGGCCTTCTCGATGGCCTGCAGGATCAGGTCGAGCGCCTCACGGTTGTTGCCGAGGTTGGGCGCGAAGCCGCCTTCGTCGCCGAGACCGGTCGACAGGCCGCGGCCCTTCAGCACCGACTTCAGCGAGTGGTAGACCTCGGTGCCCCAGCGCAGGGCCTCGCGGAAGGTCTCGGCGCCGATCGGCGCGATCATGAACTCCTGGACGTCGACGTTGCTGTCGGCGTGCGAACCACCGTTGAGGATGTTCAGCATCGGCACCGGCAGCACGTGCGCGTTCGGCCCGCCCAGGTAGCGGAAGAGCTCCAGCTCGGCCGACTCGGCGGCGGCCTTCGCGACGGCCAGCGAGACGCCGAGGATGGCGTTCGCGCCGAGGCGGGACTTCGCCGGCGTGCCGTCGAGGTCGACCAGCTTCTGGTCGACGATCCGCTGGTCGACGGCCTCGATGCCGACCATCTCCGGGCCGATCTCGTCGAGCACCGCGGCGACCGCGCGCTCGACGCCCTTGCCGTTGTAGCGGCCGGTGTCGCCGTCACGCAGCTCGACCGCTTCGTGCTCACCGGTCGACGCCCCCGACGGGACCGCGGCCCGCGCCAGGGTGCCGTCGTCGAGAGCCACCTCCACCTCGACCGTCGGGTTGCCGCGCGAGTCCAGAATCTCGCGCGCGCCTACCTGCTCGATGAGAGCCACGCCATGCTCCTCGGTGCGTCTTGCCTGCGATGACGCGCCCAGCCTAGCCGTCGCCGCAGTTCACCCGTTGGAGGACTCACCGCCCGCGCGCACCTCCTGCCAGCCGGGCGGCAGCTCGACGACCTCGGACGTCTGCTGCCAGAACGTCCAGCTGTTGCCCCCGAGATCGGCGACGGTGAACACCCGGGCGCCGTACGGCTGGTCCTGCGGCGGCTCCAGCTCGCACTCGTCCCCGAGGGCGGCCTCGATCCGCGCGTAGGCGGCGTCCACGTCGTCGACGTAGAGGATGTTGAGCTGGCCGACCGGGCCGTCGACGCCCTTGGCCTGCCAGTAGTCCGGCCCGACCCCGGCGAGCTGGATCCGCGCTTCGCCCGCGCGCAGCGTCGCCTGGAACACCTCGCCGGCGCCGTCGCAGAACCGGACCTCTTCGGTGAACCCGAAGACCCTGGTCAGCCAGGCGAGCGCCTCGGTGGCGTCGGCGTAGTACAGGTAGGGCGCCAGGCCCCGGTACGGGCTGCTCATGGCGGCACAGTCCATCACGTCCCGTTCGGAGGCGTGTGCAACCCCCTCCTCCGGGGTAACGTGGGAGTGACCATGACGGACGCCGCAGCTGCTTCGCAGCCTCCCGAAGAGTCGCGGTTCCATGCCTTCCGCCAGGCCGAAGACCTGGTCGGCCGCCGTCGTCCGCTCGACGCGCTGAAGGCCCTGCAGCCCCTGCTGGAATCCGAAACGGACAAACCGTCGGTGCACCTGCTGGCCGGGCGCGCGTACTTCCACTCCGCCCAGCTGCGGCGCGCCGAAGAGGCGTTCACCCGGGTGCTGGAACTGGACCCGACGGACCACTACGCCCGGTTCATCCTGGGCCGGACGCTGCAGCGGCTGGGCCGGTTCGTCGAGGCGCTGGCGCAGATGAAGATCGCCTCGGCGATGCACCCGGTGCCCGAGTACCTCGAAGCGATCAGCGAGGTCAAGGCCCACATCGCGCTGCGCGAACCCTGACCAGGGCCGAACGGCCCGGGGGTCCTCGGCCGTTCGGCCGAGCAAGCCGGGCCCCTCGACCGATGTCCCGGACCCCCTCGTCCGGCGAAGCTGGTTCCAGACCGAACAGGGAGGAACCACGATGTCGATCTTCGTCACGCTGGGCGCGTACGCCGGGCTGCTGCTGCTGGTGCTGATGGCCGTCACGCCGTTCGTCGCCGACCGCGAGCTGTGACTCAGGGCGCGACGCTCGCCTCCGCGTAGGCGTCCGCCGCGCTGAAGACGTCCTGGCCGTAGGGAACGGCCTGGTTGTAGAACAGGATCGCCCGCCACCAGCCGGCCGGGGTGCCGAGGTCGTCGCCCCCGGAACACAGGAACCGCGCCGCCGTGAAGGCCGCGTCGTCGATGTTCTGCGGGTCCGGCGCACCGCCGTCACCGTTCGCGCGCTCCTGGTGCTTCTTCCACGTCGACGGCAGGAACTGCATCGGGCCGATCAGGTGGTCCCACGTTTTGTCGCCGTCGAGCTTGCCGCCGTCGGAATCGCGCACCGCCGGGACACCCGGCGAGCCGTCCAGCGGCGGGCCGACCACCGGCTTCGCCACCCGGCCGTCCGCGCCGATCGCCGCGAGGTCGAACTCGCCGCGTTCGGTCTCGACCCGGCCGATGCCCGCGAGCGTCGCCCACGAGAGGTGGCACGTCGGCTTCTGCCGCTGCATCCACATCTCCGCCCGGCCGTACGCCGAGAGCACGCGCGCCGGGACGTGCGTCTTGTCCGCGACCCGGGTCGCCCACGCGTCCAGCTCGACGCGGTCGGACACCTGCGGCCGGTCGACCGGCGCGGCGAGCCCGGCCCGCGGCGCTTCGGCACCGGGCTGCGGACGCTGTTCGGGGATGGCGAGCGCCGGCTGCACCGGCGGGGCCGCGGCGGGCGCGTCGGGATTCCGGACACCGATGGTGACGAGCAGGATCACGCCGATGACCACCAGCCCGAGCGCGAGGGCGATCCGGCCGACGTACCGCCTGGGCGGGCCGCCCGAGGGCGACGACGGAGGCGTGACGGTCGGCTGAGCGGTATCGGCCACCCGAACAGGTTACGGACGCACTCAAGTGGGGCTGTGTTGCTCCGGTGCTTCGCCCCGGGCCGGGGGCTCCGCCACCCGGAACCCCCGAAAAGCGGTCCCCCAAGCGGCTGACCAGGCAAGCCGACGGTTAACCCGGGCCCACTGCCTGCGAAATCACAGAATTCGTTATCGAGTCGACGCGCAAGCCTCTGACCTGCGGTTACCCTAATCTAACTTCGAGCCGATGTCCTGTTTGCCCGATTGCATCGTTTCGGGGCGGCGCGCGCACGCTGGACTTACAGGTGAGCCTTACCTAAAACCATCACGGAAGCAGAACTCAGGGAGGCGGACCGGTGTTGTTCTCGAGCGCGTTGATCGGGCTGCGCGAAGGCCTGGAAGCCGCGCTGGTCGTCAGCATCCTGGTGGCCTTCCTGGTCAAGACCGAGCGGCGGCACGCGCTGCGCTGGGTGTGGCCGGGCGTCGGCGCCGCGGTGCTGCTGTCGGTGGCCGTCGGCGCGATCCTCACCTACACGACCGCCCAGCTGTCCTTCGAGCACCAGGAGCTGCTCGGCGGGAGCCTGTCGATCGTCGCCGTCGTGTTCGTCACCGCGATGATCTTCTGGATGCGCAAGGCGTCCAAGAGCATCGCCGCCGAACTGCGCGGGAAGATGGACGACGCGCTGGACGTCGGCCCCGCGGCCGTCCTGCTGCTGTCGTTCCTCGCGGTCGGGCGCGAAGGCCTGGAGACGGCGGTGTTCTTCTACTCCGCCGTCCAGACCGCGCAGTCGGACACCGTGCAGCCGCTGATCGGCTTCGCCGTCGGCATCGCGGTCGCGGTCGTCCTCGCCTGGCTGCTCTACCGGGGCGCGGTGCGGTTCAACCTGGGCAAGTTCTTCACGGTCACCGGCGTGCTGCTGGTGTTCGTCGCCGCGGGCGTGCTCGGCTACGGCCTGCACGACCTGCAGGAGGCCGCGTTCCTCCCGGGCATCGGCACCCTGGCCTTCGATGCTTCGGCGACGCTGCCCGAGACGTCCTGGTACGGCGCGCTGCTGAAGGGCATCTTCAACTACTCGCAGCAGACGACCGTGCTGCAGGCCGTCGCCTGGGTCGCCTACGTCGCCATCGTGCTGCCCCTCTTCCTCAAGCCCAGCAAGAAGACCGCGCCGGCGCCCGCCGCCGCGGCCGCCTCGAAGGAGTGACCGTGCGCAAGACCACCCCCCTGGCCCTGCTGGCCGGCGCCACCACCCTGGTGGCGCTCGCCGCGTGCGACAGCAAGAGCCAGCCCGCGGCGGACGGCGGCCCGATCAAGGTTTCGGCGTCCGACACCGCGTGCGAGGTCTCCGCGACCACGGCCGACGCCGGCAACTTGACCTTCGAGATCACCAACAAGGGCACCAAGGTCACCGAGTTCTACCTCTACGCCGAGGGCGACCGGATCATGGGCGAGGTCGAGAACATCGCGCCCGGGCTCAACCGGCGGCTGATCGTCGAGGTCGCCGACGCCGGCAAGTACCAGACCGCGTGCAAGCCGGGCATGGCCGGCAACGGCATCCGCGGCGACTTCACCGTCACCGGCGGCGTCGCGAAGCAGAACGACACCAACGCGCAGAAGGCGCAGGCCACCAAGAGCTACGCCGACTACATCGCGAACAACACCGGCGCGCTGCAGGACGAGACGGTGAAGTTCGCCGACCTCGTGAAGGCCGGCAAGGTCGACGAGGCGAAGACCGCGTACGCGCGCACCCGCGTCTACTACGAGCGGATCGAGCCGGTCGCCGAGAAGTTCGGCGACCTCGACCCGGCCATCGACGTCCGCGAGGCCGACCTCGAGCCGAACCAGCAGTTCACCGGCTTCCACCGGCTGGAGAAGGACCTGTTCAAGACCGGCCTGCAGCCCGACAGCGCCCAGATCGCCGACAAACTGGTGACCGACGTCAAGGACCTGGTCGCCAAGACCAAGACCCTCGAACTGTCCGCGCTGGACCTCGCGAACGGGGCCAAGGGCCTGCTCGACGAGGTCGCGACCGGCAAGATCACCGGCGAGGAAGAGGCCTTCTCGCACACCGACCTCTGGGACTTCCAGGCCAATGTGGACGGTTCCAAGGGCGCGATCACCTCGCTGCGGCCGATCCTGCAGGCCAAGGACCCGGCGCTGGTGTCCACTCTGGACAAGGAGTTCGCGAACGTGCAGGGCCTGCTGGACAAGCAGCGGGCCGGTGACGGCTTCAAGCTGTACACCGAGCTTTCCCAGGACCAGGTCAAGGAGTTCGCCTCGGCCGTCGACGCGCTGAGCGAACCGCTGAGCAAGGTTGCGGAGGTCGTGTCGAAGTGACGTCGGCAGAGGGCACGCGCGTCTCGCGGCGGAAGCTCTTCGGCCTGGCGGGCGCGGGTGTCGCGCTCGCCGGGGCCGGAGCCGCCGCCGGCATCGGGATCGACAAGGCGACGAGCGGCAACGCCGAGGCGTCGACGAACACCGTCGACTTCCACGGCGAGCACCAGGCCGGGATCGTCACGCCGGCGCAGGCCAACCTGCACTTCGCGGCCCTCGACGTCACGACGAAGGACCGCGAGAAGCTGCGGGCCCTGCTCAAGACGTGGACCGAAGCGGCCCGCCGGATGACGGCGGGCCAGGAGGTCGTCGCGAACGGCGCGGTCGGCAGCGGCGCGTACGCCCCGCCCGGCGACACCGGCGAGGCGCTCGACCTGCCGGCGTCGAACCTGACGCTGACCATCGGCTTCGGGCCGTCGCTGTTCGACGGCCGGTTCGGCCTGGCCGGCAAGCGCCCGCCGCAGCTGATCGACCTGCCGCTGTTCCCGAAGGACAAGCTCGACCCGGCCCGCAGCGGCGGCGACCTGTGCATCCAGGCCTGCGCGGACGACCCGCAGGTGGCGGTGCACGCGGTCCGCAACCTGGTCCGGCTCGGCTTCGGCGTCACCGAGGTCCGCTGGTCGCAGCTGGGCTTCGGCCGCAGCTCGTCGACTTCGCGCGAACAGCAGACGCCGCGGAACCTGTTCGGCTTCAAGGACGGCACGAACAACATCAAGGCCGAGGAGCCCGACGTGCTGGCCGACCAGGTGTGGGCCACCGCGGCCGACGGCCCGGCCTGGATGGCGGGCGGCTCGTACCTGGTGGCGCGCCGGATCCGGATGCACATCGAGACGTGGGACCGCGAAACCCTCGACGGCCAGGAGAAGATCATCGGCCGTACGAAGGGCACCGGCGCCCCGCTGGGCCAGACCGCGGAGTTCGACGAGCTCGACCTGGACGTCGGCGGCGCGGGCGGCGAGAAGCTGATCCCGGAGGACGCCCACGTCCGGCTGGCCTCCCACCAGGCGCTGAACGGCGTCCGCATCCTGCGGCGCGGCTACAACTTCGTCGACGGCTCGGACGGCGTGGGGCACCTGGAGGCGGGCCTGTTCTTCCTGGCGTTCAACCGCGACACCCGCAAGCAGTACGTGCCGATGCAGCAGGCGCTGTCGTCGAAGGACGCGATGATGGAGTACGTCCAGCACACGGGCTCGGCGCACTTCGCGGTCCCGCCGGGCGTGACCCGCGAGTCGAGCTGGGCGGACGCGCTCTTCTCCTGACCCCGGTTGCCTAAAGCCTTTAGGTTGATCTAACCTGGCTTTAGGCAAACGGGAGAAGGATGATGGTTCGAGCAGGGCTGACCACCGCACGCGTGGTGCACGCGGCGGCAGAACTCGCCGACGAGGCCGGCTTCGACAGGGTGACGCCGTCGGAGCTGGCGCGGCGGCTCGGCGTTCAGGTCGCCAGCCTGTATTCGCACGTCAAGAACGCTCACGACCTGCGGACGAAGGTCGCGCTGCTGGCGCTCGACGAGCTCGCCGATCGGGCCGCCGCCGCGCTCGCGGGGCGGGCTGGGCGGGATGCGCTGATTGCCTTCGCCGACGTCTACCGGGACTACGCCCGTGAACACCCCGGGCGGTACGCCGCCGCGCAAGTGCGGCTCGACCCGGCGACCGCTGCCGCGAGTGCCGGGCCGCGGCACGCCGAGATGATGCGCGCGATCCTGCGCGGCTACGCCCTGACGGGCCCGGACGAGACCCACGCCGTGCGGTTGCTGGGCAGCGTTTTCCACGGGTTCGTCAGCCTCGAAGCCCAAGGCGGGTTCGACCACAGTTCCCCCGCCGCGCCGGAAAGCTGGGTCCGCATCCTCGCCGCCCTCGATGCCCTTCTGCAGGATTGGCCGACTTCGTGATCGACATCCCCCTGACCGCGGAGCTGGTTCGCGGCGCACTCGAACTCGAACGCACCGAGCGCGGCCTGGTGCCCCACCGGCTCCCGGCTCGCGCACGGGCGCAGAACACCGACCCGCGGCTCGCCATGGCCGAGGCGCAGCCCGCCGGCGTGCGGCTGCGGTTCCGGACCCGCGCGGACGTCGTCGAGCTGGAAACGCTGCGCACCAAGCAGGTCTACCCCGGCGCCCCGCCGCGGCCGGACGGCGTTTACGACCTGCTCGTCGACGGCGAGCTGACCGCCCAGGCGAGTGTGGGCGGCGGCAACATCCTCACCGTCGACATGGCGGCCGGTACGTCCTCGCTCACCGCGGGACCGCCCGGGGTCGTCCGGTTCGCCGGGCTGGGCGGGCAGCCCAAGGACGTCGAGATCTGGTTGCCGCACAACGAACTCACCGAGCTGATCGCCCTGCGGGCCGACGCGCCGGCCGAGGCCGTCCCCGAAGGCCGGGTGTGGCTGCACCACGGCAGCTCGATCAGCCACGGCTCGAACGCGGCGAGCCCGGCGACGACGTGGCCCGCGCTCGCCGCCACCGCGGCCGGCGTCGACCTGGTGAACCTCGGCTTCAGCGGCAACGCGCTGCTCGACCCGTTCACCGCCCGGGCGCTGCGGGACACACCCGCCGACCTGATCAGCGTCAAGCTGGGCATCAACGTCGTCAACGCGGACCTGATGCGCCTACGCGCGTTCGGGCCCGCGGTGCACGGGTTCCTCGACACGATCCGCGACGGCCACCCGGACACCCCGCTCGTGGTCGTCTCACCGCTGTACTGCCCGATCCACGAGCGGACGCCGGGCCCGGGCGACTTCGACCACGAAGCGCTGGCGGCCGGCGTGGTCCGTTTCCGCGCGACCGGCGACCCCGCCGAGCGCGCGGCGGGCAAGCTGACGCTGGAGGTCATCCGGGACGAGCTGGCCCGGATCGTGACGCAGCGGCAGGCCTCCGATCCGCACCTGAGCTACCTCGACGGCCTTGCGCTGTACGGCGAAGCCGACTTCGCGGACCTCCCGCTGCCGGACGACCTCCACCCGTGCCCGGCGGCCCACCGCCGGATCGGGGCGCGGTTCGCCGCACTGGCCCTTGACTTCAAGGGAGCTTGAAGTTGGACACTTCGATCATGTTTACCGAAGCAGAGCTCGCCTATCTGACCGACCAGCTGCTGGGCCGGCTGGCGACCCGGCAACCGAACGGGACGCTGCAGGTGAACCCGGTCGGATTCCGGTACAACCCCGACGAAAAAGCCATCGACATCACCGGGCACCGCCTGCGCGGGACCCAGAAGTTCCGCAACATCGCGACCGACGACCGCGTCGCCCTCGTGGTCGACGACGTCCCTTCGACGAACCCGTGGCGGGTCCGGTGCCTGGAGATCCGGGGCCGCGCGGAGGCCCTGGTGGGTGTCGGAGTCCCGCAGGGGCAGTACGAACACCTCTCGGACGTCCACTTCGACGACGCGGTGATCCGCATCCACCCGGAGCGCATCCTCGCGTTCGGCGTCGAGAACTGGGACCGGGAGCCGTACGAACTCGAGATGAACGTCCGCAACGTCTGAACCTTCCCGAGGTGGCCGCCACTAGCGGCGGCCACCCCAAGCGGTGTACGTCACCGCTCCCGCGATCGCCAGCACCGCCGCTGTCCAGGTGGCCGCCGGGGTTTCCGGAGGTTGCAGCAGCCAGGCGGCGACGCGGTTCACCGTCGTGGGGTCACCGGGGACGAACAGCGAGGCCGCCGACCAGGCCAGCGGGAGCGTCCAGCCGAACTGGCCGCCCGCGACCGTGGCCGCCAGCCCCGCCAGCCCCGCGAGACCGGCCGCGTCGCGGACGATGATCGACGCGGCGACCGGCGACGGGCCCAGTTCCTGCACGCCCAGCACCACCGCCCCGGACAGGACCGCGATCAGGGCCAGGTGGGCGAACCGCCGGACCGGCCACGGCAGCGCCGCCGTCCGGTCGAGGTCGGGGTCCTGGCCGCTCAGCCCGATGGCCGCCACCGCGACCGCCGTGGTCAGCGCCAGCGTGGCGAAGATGCCGCCCCAGGAGTCCCGGCCCAGGAACCACACCCCGGACGTCGCCACCAGCAGCGCCCCGAACGCCGCCGGCAGCTGCCGCGAACGGGCGTACAGCGTCGCCCACCTCATCGGCCCGATCCCGGCACCAGCGTTTCGAGCGGGTCGCCCTGGCACGTCAGCAACGCCTGGCGCACGGCGACGACCCTGGTGAACCGGACATCCGCGGGCAGAGCGCGGAACTTCGTCCAGGCCTGCTCGATCGGGCCCGCTTGGGGTGGGAACCACCTCCCGGCGTACTCGGGAAGCGGTTTCAGCTGTCCGGTGAAGTACGCCGCCGCGATCATCCGGCCACCCATGTCGGACACGGTCGCGTTGGTCGGCCACTCGCAGGACGGCACGCCCGCCCCGGACAGCACGGCCACCCGCAGGGCGCTCGCGTCCGCCGTGAGGAGTTCGGCGTTGCGCTGGAAGTCGAGGTAGACGACGGCGGGATCGCGCCGGACGGGCTCGTACACGGGGTTGGGCGCGACCTGTTCTTCGACCCGGGTCGGCGCGCCGGGCAGCTTCGCCAGCATCGCGAGCGCTTCGCGGCCGGGGCCGGCCAAGGCGGCCAGCCTGTCGCGGTGCAGCTCCGCCACGCAGACCGGGCCGTCGCAGACCTTCCGGGCAGCGGCGTTGTCGACGGTGAGGACGTCCGCGGGGAACAGCGGCAGGGCGATGGCGGCACCGGCGACGAGCGGCAGCAGGCTCAACAGCCGCGCTCGCACGGAGTGCACCGACAGCAGCAGGAACCCGGTGACGGCGAGGCCGAGGAACCACCCGGCCTGCCCGGCGTCGAGCGCGCCGGCGGTCGTCACCATCGAGCCCCGAGGCTGGGCCAGCACCGGCGCCAGCGGACCGGCCCGGCGCGGCAGGACGGCGTCCAGCCCCGGTTCGAACGACAGCCAGCAGAGGATCGTCCCGACGAAGGCGAGTACGGCCAGCCCGGGCGCGGTCAGCGGATGCGGCAACAGCCGTCCGACAGCCAGCCCGAGCCAGCTGCCGGCAACCACACCGAGCACCCCGACGCCGATGACGGGGACGAAGGCGGCGGAGAAGAACCCGTCGTGGGCCAGGACTTCGGCGGCACCCACCCCGAACACGACCAGGTAGCCGACGGCGGCCAGCCCGCCGACGGCGCCGGCCAGCCGGATCGCCCGGTGCCACGCGGGCCGCGGCGTGGTGGCCAGCAGTTCGATCGTGCCGGAGCGGCTGTCGCGCATGCCCTGGATGGCGCCGGCCCCGACCACGACGGGCCAGAGGAACTGCAGCAGGAACCGGAGCCAGAGCGCGGTCGTGGTGGTGTTCGCGGTCAGCGGCGCGGGCACCTTCCACCACGGCCCGGAAAGCAGGAAGAGGAACCCGAGCGCGAAGACGACGACCGCAAGGCCGGCCCAGGGCGCGATCGAGCGCCGGAGTTCGATGCGGAAGATCACCACGCCCCCTGACCCGGCTCGTGGTTGAGCAGCGCGGAGTAGCCGCGCTCGATCGGGCTGTCGCCGACGTGCTCGAGGGTGCCCGCGGCGGCAAGTTCGTCCGGTGTTCCCTGGAACACCAGCTTCCCCGCCGCGAACAGGATGACGTCCGTGCACGCCGTGGCGACGTCCTCGACCAGGTGCGTCGAGATCAGCACGCAGGAGTCGCGGCCCAGTTCCTGGACCAGCTCGCGGAACCGGACCCGCTGCGCCGGGTCGAGGCCGGCCGTCGGCTCGTCGAGGAGCAGGACCTCCGGGTCGTTGACGATCGCCTGGGCGATGCCCACCCGGCGGACCATGCCGCCCGACAGCGTCTTCATCCGGTCGTCCGCGCGATCGGCCAGGCCGACCCGCTCCACCGCCCGCTGGACCGCACCGGGGATGTCCTCTTTGGACATCTCCTTGAGCCAGGCCAGGTACTCGACGAACTCGCGGACCGTGAACCGCTTGTAGTACCCGAAGTTCTGCGGCAGGTACCCGATCCGGCGGCGCAGCTCGCGCTGGCCGGTGCGGCCGCCGGCCGGCGTGCCGAGCAGCGACAGGCGGCCCGACTCCGGCCGGAGCACTGTCGCCAGGGCCCGGATCAGCGTCGTCTTGCCGGCACCGTTCGGGCCGAGCAGCCCGTGCACGCCCTTGCCGAGCGACAGGTCCAGCCCGTCCACGGCCATCTTCTTCCGTCCCACCCGCACTTTCAGCGCCTCGGCCTGGATTTCCCAGGCGTACGTCGCCGGTGCGACCTCGGCGGCCCCTACTGCCCGCATGCTTTCCTCCCTAGTGACGTGCGCCGAGCCGGGTGAACGCCGGCCCGCGCAGGGCGACGACCACCGTGGTCAGCACGAAGACCCCCGCCCACACCGGCAGCGCGCCGGTGCCGAGCGAAAACGCTTGCCCCGGCTGGACGTACGCCGGCAGCACGACGACCGCGATCCACACCGCGATCAGCGCGTACGCCGCCCGGCTGACGCCGACCAGCCCGCCCAGCGCGAGCGTGCCGCTGGTGAAGGCCAGGCTCGGCAGCAGCCAGAGCGCCGGCTGCGTGCCGGTCAGCCACCCGGCGACCCCCAGCACCGGCAGGACGGCGGCGAGCACCGCGAACGTCCGCCGGATGATCAGGTAGAGCCCCGCCCGCGGGGTCGCGGTGACGACCTCGTAGGCCGGATCCAGCCCCCGGGCCCACGCCGCGGCGACGCCGAGCACCGGCAGCACCGGGGCGAACAGCTGCACGGCCGGCACCCGGGCCGTCGCGACCCAGACACCGTCGAGCAGGACCGCGGCCAGCGTGACGGCCACGATCATCATCAGCCACGGCGCCATCGCGGGGGTGACCCAGGTGTCGAGCCACCGCCACCGCCGCGGTCGCCGCCGCGGCTGTGGCGGGAGGGCGGGCTCGTGGAACGGGACGGCCGGCAGCCGGACGTCGACCGAAAGCCGGCTCCAGACCAGGTCCACCACCGGCTCGACCGGCGCCACCTCCGCGAGCCGCGCCCGGCAGACGGGGCAGGCTTCGAGGTGGGCTTCGAGACCCCACAGCTGGTCGCCCGGGAGGTCTTCGCCGGCCACGTATGCGGCGATGAGCCGCTCCGGTGCGTGGTTCATGACAGCGCCTCCTCTAACGCGATCGGTCGCCGTCGCACGTGGGAACTCACGGCTCCGACCGGCAACGCGGCCCACTCGCGAACCGTCATGACAGCGCCTCCCCGCAACGCAATCCGTCCCCGACGCACGCGGAGGTTCACGGTTCCCTCCGGCAACACGGCCCTCTTGCGACCCGTCATGACAGCGCCTCCAGCAGCAATCCGCCCCCGGCGTGCGCACGAACTCACAGTCCCAGCCGGCAACGCGGCCCTCTGGCAACCCGTCATGACAGCGCCTCCCGCAATGCGATCCGCGCCCGCCGCGCCCGCGTCTTGACCGTTCCCTCCGGGAGGCCCAGCAGCACCGCGGTCTCCCGGACCGTCAGCCCGTCGAGCACCATCGCCTGCAGCACGGCCCGCAGCTCCGGCGCGAGGTCGCGCAGGGCCGAACCGAGCTCGTCGCCCACCGTCGCCGCCAAGGCCACGTCTTCGGCCGCGAGGACCGGGGCGGCGTCGAGCGCTACCTCCGGCGGCGGCTGCGCGTGGTGGGCCCGGCGCCGGAACGCGTCGACCAGGCGGCGGGCCGCGATCGTCCAGACCCAGCCGACCGCGCTGCCGCCAGTGGCCGCGCCCGCGAACGACGCCGCCGCGCGCCAGACGGCCAGGAACGTCTCCTGCATGACCTCCGCGACGATCTGCTCGTCCGCGCACCGGCGGCGCAGGCGCACGGCGAGCCAGGGCGCCGTGCGGCGGTAGAACTCCTCGAACGCCGCGCGATCGCCCGTGGCCGTGCGACGGACGAGGTGCTCCTCGTCGGCGTCTTTCAGTGACGGGTGTCTCACACCAAGCAAGACGCCGGATGATCCGAAACGGTTCTCACCCGAATGTGTGCTGCGTCACATCTGACGGTCGGGCCAGAACTTGCGCCAGCCGTCGGCCTCCAGGGTCGTCGGCTCCAGGCCGGCGTCGCGGGCGGCCTGCTCGGCGGCCTGGATGTCCTTCGCGAACTGCTTCGCCAGCGCCCGCAGCTCGCCCTCGGCGTCGACCCCCGCCCGGCGCGCGGTGGCCGCGATGCGGAACAGCTGGGCAGGTGCCCCGGGCCCCTCCGGGAAGAGGTCGAGCGGGATGCCCGCGCGCCCGGAGCGCTGACCCAGCTTGCCCGCCAGCGCGACCGCGGGCTGACCGAACGCCACGCCGTCCACAATGGATCGACGCTGCTTCTCCTGCTGCTTCAGCTCTTCCCACTTCACGTTCTGGTGCTCGACGGTGTGCACCTTGTCGCCGTCGGTGAAGACGTGCGGGTGCCGGCCGACCAGCTTCGCGACGAGCGCCGCGGCAACGTCGTCGATGCCGAACGGGTCGTCCGCGTCCTCGGCCGCGACCCGCGCGTGGAAGAGCACCTGCAGGAGGACGTCGCCGAGCTCTTCGCGCAGCGCCTCGCGGTCACCCTCCTCGATCGCGTCGAGCAGCTCGTAGGTCTCTTCGACCAGGTACTGCCGCAGCGAATCGTGCGTCTGCACCGCGTCCCATGGGCAGCCGCCGGGCGAACGGAGCCGGTCCATCACGTCGGCGGCCTCGACCAGCGGCGGCACCGGCGTCTCGATGACGTCCGCGCCGGTCGCGATGAGCAGCGACGCCGCGGGCTCGTCCCGGGACCCGGCGAGCAGCACGACGTCCTTCAGCGAAGGCGCCTCGGTGACGGCCGGGACGCCGAACGCGGCCGGGTCGACGTCCGTGGCCGCGTAGACGGCGGGAGACTCACGCAGGATCTTCAGCGCCGCACCGGGCAGCGTCGTCCCGCGGACGACTACGACGACCCCCGTGCTCACTGCTGCGCGGGCGCGGCACCGCGGACGGGCAGCACGATGCCCTGGGTGGCGTCGGAGTTCGGCACGAGGTTCATGCCCACAACATCCCACACGCCGTAACGCGGGTTGACGCGCAGGCCGCCCTGGCCGAGGTACGGCTGCAGCAGCCGGGTGCCGATCGCGGTCAGCTGCGCGTCGGTCGGCTTCTGCGCTTCCTGGTCGGCCGGCACGGCCTTGTCGGTGCCGCGGGCGCGGATGACGAAGACGAACCAGTCCGGCCGCTGCGGCTTCTGCGCCTGGAAGACGACGACGTTGTTCTTCTCCGTGCCGAACAGCACGGTCTGCGCGAGACCGGGGTACTGGGCGGCGCCGAAGAGTTCGGCGGTCTGGCCGGCGGAGTACCCGCTGGGGCCGGGCGCCCCGGTCTGCTGGGCCTGCTGGCCTTCCTGCTGCGCCTGCTGGACGACGCCCTGGACCTTGCCGGGGTCGTCGGCGAACTCCTTCGCCAGGTCGAAGGCGCGGGTGCGGGCCACCGGGTCGTTATCGGCGGTCGCGCTGATGCCGACGTAGTCCGCGCCGACCGACAGCTTCGGCAGCAGCTTCGCGGCGAGCGCCTGCTCCAGGACGACGTCGCTCGCGACCTCGTTGCGGTCGCGCAGCTGCGAAACGATCTGGGTGACGGCGACCTGGTCGCCCTGCCCGGTGTCCGCGACCGGCGCGTTCGACACCTGCGCGGCCAGCCCGGCGATCTTCGCCTGGTCGGCGACGAGGTTTTCCTGCTCGGTCGCGCGCACCGTCAGCTCGTGGAGGACGGTCTGCCGGACGATCTCGCGGCCCAGCAGGTCGAGCTTGTGCTCGCCGGCGAGCTTCTGCGCGTACGGGTGTTCGCGGACAGCCTGGTCGATCATCGACTGGACCCGGTCGATCGACACCGACCGGTCGCCGACGATGACGGCGCTGCCGACCTGGCTGGGGCCCGAGCCGCACCCGGCGAGCAGAAGAGCACCGGCAACGACCGCGACCAGCGCGCGAGGGCGCCCCATGATCCGCATCACAGGCCATACCCTCTCACACCATCGCCCCCGAAACGCAACACCCATGGGGTCACGGCGGCGGTAATGTCGACATATGGACCATTGGCTGACCATCGAAGTGTTCGACGGGGAGCATTCGGCTTCGCTGTGGCGCCTGGCTCAAGGGGACGCACTCACCGAAGCGGCGCTGACGAACGGCGCTGAGCAGTGGGTTTGGCACGAGCACCGGTGGGGCGTGGTGCTGGAGATCGAGTTCGCGACGGAGGAACGCCGGGACGCGTTCCGGGCTCTTCCCGTGGTGACGGCGGCGCTTGATGCCGTTCCGGATCCGGCTCGGGGGTTGCTGGTGTACCCGGGGCGGGGTGGCGGGTCGGGGTCGCGGGTGCCGCGGCGTCCTCGGCCGCTGCCGATGGCCGGGGCGGGGGCGGTTCCGGTGCCTGAGGAGCAGGTGCGGATGGGGTTGGCTGAGCCTCTGCCGCCCATGTTCAGCGAAGTCGGCTGACGCCTGCTTGGGATTCGCGCTTGTTGTGCCCGCCACCCCGAAGCCTGATTGTGACTACGGCCGGTAGCGCCGCGTCAAGGCGGGAAAGCGTGCCTTGACCCGGCGCCACCGGCCGTGTTCTGGCTTCGGATCGGGGTTGCGGGGGGTCTGGGTGGTGGGCCCTGTTGAGCTGTTAGGTGCGGTTTCGTTGGCTGGCTAGACCGCTGCGGGTTTCTTCGTCAGCTGGACCAGTAGCTTTGTGCACCAGTCCAGGAGTTCCTCGTCCCTCAACGTCGGTGCGCCGATTCGGCCGCCCGCTGGGCCCTCGGTCGGCTTCGGGACCGACACCGTGTTCGTCACCGCCTTGTACACCGCCTTCGGGTACAGGCGCTTCAGGCGCACCATCTGCGAGTCCAGCAGCGGCAGCGGTGCGAAGCGGATCGTGGTGCCCTGGACCGCCACCTCCGTCACGCCCGCCTCGCGGCACGTGTGCCGGAACTTGGCCACCGCCAGGAGCCGGTTGACCGGGGCCGGGGGCTGGCCGTAGCGGTCGATGAGCTCTTCGCGGACCGCGTCGAGGCCTTCGGTGTCCGGGGCCGCCGCGATCTTGCGGTACGCCTCCAGGCGCAACCTTTCCCCTGGAACGTAGTCGTGTGGGATGTGGGCGTCGATCGGGAGGTCGACGCGGACTTCCGCCAGCTCCTCTTCCTCCGCGGTCTCCGCGCCCGCGTGCCTCCGGAACGCGTCGACCGCTTCGCCGACCAAGCGCACGTACAGGTCGAAGCCGACACCCGCGATGTGCCCGGACTGCTCCGCCCCCAGGATGTTGCCCGCTCCACGGATCTCGAGGTCCTTCATCGCGACCGCCATGCCCGCGCCGAGCTCGGTGTTCTGGGCGATCGTGGCCAGCCTGTCGTGGGCCGTCTCCGTCAGCGGCGCTTCCGGCGGGTACAGGAAATACGCGTACCCGCGCTCGCGCCCGCGCCCGACCCGGCCGCGCAGCTGGTGCAGCTGCGCCAGGCCCAGCAGGTCGCCGCGCTCGACCAGCAGCGTGTTCGCGTTCGAGATGTCGAGCCCGGTTTCGACGATCGTCGTGCAGACGAGCACGTCGTACTCGTTCTCCCAGAAGCCCTGGATGATCTTTTCGAGCTTCTCCTCGTTCATCTGGCCGTGCGCGGTGACGACCCGCGCCTCCGGCACCAGCTCGCGGATCCGCCGGGCCGCCTTTTCGATCGACGAGACCCGGTTGTGGACGTAGAACACCTGGCCGTCGCGCAGCAGCTCGCGGCGGATGGCCGCGCCGACCTGCTTGTCGTCGTACGCGCCGACGTAGGTCAGGATCGGGTGGCGGTCCTCCGGCGGGGTCAGGATCGTCGACATCTCGCGGATGCCGGCCAGGGACATCTCCAGCGTGCGCGGGATCGGTGTCGCCGACATGGTGAGCACGTCGACGTGCGTGCGCAGCGCCTTGATGTGCTCCTTGTGCTCGACGCCGAAGCGCTGCTCCTCGTCGACGATCACCAGGCCGAGGTCCTTGTAGCGGATACCTGTCTGCAGCAACCGGTGCGTGCCGATGACGATGTCGACCTCGCCGCCGGCGAGCTGCTCCAGGATCGCGTCCGACTCCGCCTTGTTCGTGAAGCGGGACAAGCCCTTGATCGTCACCGGGAACGACCGCATGCGCTCGGTGAAGGTGTTCAGGTGCTGCTGGGCGAGCAGCGTGGTCGGGACGAGCACCGCGACCTGCTTGCCGTCCTGCACCGCTTTGAACGCCGCGCGCACGGCGATCTCCGTCTTGCCGTAGCCGACGTCGCCGCAGATGACGCGGTCCATCGGGACGCCGCGCTCCATGTCCGCCTTGACCTCGTCGATCGCGGCGAGCTGGTCGTTCGTCTCGGTGAACGGGAAGGCGTCTTCCAGCTCGTGCTGCCACGGCGTGTCCGGCCCGAACGCGTGCCCGGGCGCGGCCTGGCGCGCCGCATAGAGCTGGACGAGCTCCGCGGCGATCTCCTTGACGGCCTTCTTCGCGCGCGCCTTGGTGTTCTTCCAGTCGGAGCCGCCGAGCTTGTTGAGCGTGGGCAGCTCGCCGCCGACGTACCGGGAGACCTCGTCGAGCTGGTCGGTGGGCACGAACAGCCTGTCGCCCGGGTGGCCACGCTTCGACGACGCGTACTCCAGCAGGAGGTACTCGCGGGTGGCGCCGGCCACCGTGCGCTGCACCATCTCGACGAACCGGCCGATGCCGTGCTGGTCGTGCACGACGTAGTCGCCGGCCTTCAGCGCCAGCGGGTCGACCGCGTTGCGCCGCCGGGACGGCATCTTGGTGTTCAGGTCCTTTGTGGACGTTCCGGCGCCCGCGCCGCGGCCGGTGAGGTCCGCTTCGCTCAGCACGACCAAGGCGCGCTCCGGCGAGACGAACCCGTCGGTGAGGCCGCCGCAGGTGACCGTGACCATCCCCGCGGACGGCGGCCCGGCCAGCCCGTCACCGGCCTGGGTGGCCGGGACGTCGGCGCCCGTGAGCTGCTCCACCGCACGCGCCGCGGTGCCCTGGCCGGCGACGACGAGCACCGCCGTGCCGCCCGCCGCGGTGTGCGCGCGCAGGTCCGCCGTCGCGCGTTCGAGCTCGCCCCGGTACGCCGGCGCGGCCTCGACCGAGACGCGGTAGACGTCCGGGTCTTCGCTGGTCAGCTGGGTGAGCGTCCACCACGCGCGCTTGGTGTCCTGCGCGTGGGACGCGATCTCGTCGAGCCCGCGGTAGGCCGACGCGCCGAGGTCGATCGGGGCCTGCCCGCCCGCCGCGGCCGTCGTCCAGGACGCTTCGAGGAACTCCTGGCCGGTGCGGACCAGGTCGGCGGCGCGGGCGCGGATCTTCTCCGGGTCGGTGAGCAGGACGTGGGTGCCTTCCGGCATCGCGTCGGTGAGCAGCTCCAGCTCGCCTTCGCAGAGCACCGGGATGAGCGCCTCCATGCCCTCGACCGGGATGCCGTCGGCGAGCTTGGTGAGCATCTCGGCCAGGTGCGCGTCCGCCTCGTACGTCTTCGCCAGCTCCGCGGCCTTCTCCTTGACCGGCCGGGTGAGCAACAGCTCGCGGCACGGCGGCGCGGTGACCCGCGGGATCTCGCCGGGCAGCGACCGCTGGTCGGAGACGGCGAACGCGCGGATCTCGCTGACCTCGTCGCCCCAGAACTCGACCCGGACCGGGTGCTGCGCGGTCGGCCCGAAGAGGTCGAGGATGCCGCCGCGGACGGCGAACTCGCCACGCTTCTCGACCATGTCGACGCGGGTGTAGGCCAGCTCGACCAGCCGTTCCAGGAGTTCCTCGAACGGCGTCTCCTCGCCGACGACGAGGTCGATCGGCTTCAGCGAGCCGAGCCCGGGCGCCATCGGCTGGATCAGGCTGCGGACGGTGGCGACGACGACGCGCAGGCCGTCGTCCCCCGTCTTCAGCCGGTGCAGCACCTCGAGGCGGCGGCCGACGGTGTCCGCGCGCGGGGAGAGGCGCTCGTGCGGGAGGGTCTCCCAGCTCGGGAAGTCGGCGACTCTGCTCCTGCCGAGGAGGGCACCGAGGGACGCGGTCAGCTCGTCGGCCTCGCGGCCGGTGGCGGTGACGGCCAGGACGGGACGGCCGGCGCCGGTGTCGGCGGCGACGGCGGCCGCGACGAGCTGCCGGGCGGCGATCGGGCCCTGCAGCTCGAGCAGCGGCGCGCCGGCGCGCTCGACCACGCCGCGCAGGGCCGGGTCGGGAAGGATGGCGGTGAGGAGTCCGGACAGTGGAGCGTCGGTCACGGTCCCAGCCTACGTGCCACCCCCGACAGGTTTCCGATCACGGCTGGTCGCGCAGCAGTTCCACCACCTCCGCGACCCGGGGCAGCTGCTCGTCGAACACCTTCGGGTCCGTGCTCGCGATGCGCAGCAGGAAGTGCTCCACGCCTTCGTACTCGCGCAGCCGCGAAGCCACTTCCGCGGCACTGCCGGTCACCTGCATCTGGATGCCCTGGACGAAGCTCGCCGGCATCCCGTAGTTGCGCCGGCAGTATTCCTCCAGGAGTTCGCTTCCGCGCGCCGGATCGTCCTCGACCAGGACCGTCGCGAACAACGCCGGCGTGACCGGGCGCGAAGCCATGGCCCGGACGCGGGCCAGGCCGGTGCCGTAGTCCGCGGGGTCCGGCGGGTAGGGCAGCCAGCCGTCGTACAGCCGGCCGACCCGCTCGAGTGCGCCCGGCGTGTACGCCGCCAGCCACACCGGCGGGCCACCCGGGCGGGCCGGCGCCGGGAACACCGGCAGCGAGTCGTAGCGCAGCACCGGACCGTGGAAGGACGAAGCGCCGCTCCAGGCCGCACGCCAGAGGGCGACGATGTCGTCCAGCCGGGCGCGGCGGCGCTCCCAGGGGACGCCGGCGAACGCGAACTCCGGCTCGCTGCGCCCGGCGAACCCGGCGCCGACAGCCACGGTGAGCCGTCCTTCGCTGAGGAGATCGATGCCGAGCAGCTGGTTGGCCGTCGAAATCGGGTTCCGCAGGGCCGGGAGCAGCGCCGCCGTCCCCAGCGTCACGCGGGACGTCCGGGCGGCGAAGGCGGCCAGCATGGTGAGCGCGTCGAGCGGAGCCTTCGCGAGGGTGTCGCCGACCCAGACCGAGTCGAAGCCGAGTTCTTCCGCGGCGACGGCGGTGGCGACCAGCTCGGGCGCGGTCCGCCCGGTGTCGAGGATGGCCTGGTAGGTCGGGACGACCAGTCCGTAGTTCGTCATGGCCGAAGCGTCGCCGAACCGGGGTATGCCCTCAATTCCCCGCGGGGAATGGACGCCCCGAGCAGGATGGGGCCGTGGACTTCGGAACGGCGCTCAGGGACTGGCGCACCCGGCGGCGGCTCAGCCAGCTCGACCTCGCCCTGCGCGCGGGCACGACGCAGCGGCACGTCAGCTTCATGGAGAGCGGGCGCTCGGTACCCGGCCGGGGCATGGTCCTGCGCGTCGCGGAGTCCCTCGAACTGCCCCTGCGCGAGCGCAACGGCCTGCTCCACGCGGCCGGCTACGCGCCGACGTACCCCGAAACCCGGCTCGACGACCCGGCGATCCGGCCGGTGCTCGACGGGCTGCGGCGGCTGCTCGACGGCCACCGGCCCTACCCCGCGATCGTCGTCGACCGCCACGGCGTGCTGGTCGCGGCGAACGACGGGTTCCGGCTGCTCACCGAGGGGGTCGCGCCGGAGCTGCTGCGCGAACCGGTCGACACGCTGCGGCTGGCGCTGCACCCGCGCGGGATGGCGCCGCGCGTGGCCAACCTCGACGACTGGGCGCGGCACATCCTCGAACGCCTCCGCAACGACCTCGCCCGCACGCCCGACGACCGGCTGGCCGCCCAGCTCGCCGAACTCGAGGGGTACCTGCCGCCGGCGGCCGCCCCCGGCTCGGAGCACCTGGGGTTCGCGGTGCCGGTCCGCCTGGCCACCTCGCTCGGCGAACTGCGGCTGATCACGGCGATCACGACGTTCGCGACGGCGGCGGACGTGACCGTGTCGGAGCTGAAGCTGGAGACGTTCCTCCCCGCCGACGCCGAGACCGCGGAACGGCTTCACAGCACCAGCGCCGTCGTGTGACCCACCAGCAGTTCCGCGCTCGCCCACAGCACCGCCGCGCCCACGCTGCCCGCCGCGAACCGGCGGTACGGCATCGCCGCCGAGCCCGCCACCCGCGGCACCAGCGTGCGGACACCCGCCAGGCAGCGGCCCGCGATCACCGCCGGGACGCCATAGCGCGCGACCGCGGTTTCCACGCGCTTCCACCGGTCCCGGTGGGCCAGCCTCGGCCCCCAGCGGCGTCCCTCGAGGTACGCGATCTGGTCGCCGAGGACCGCCGAAGCGACGGCCACCGCCCAAGCGAGTCCGAGGTGGAGCGTGCCCCGCTCGGCGAGGAAACCCATCAGCAGCAGCGTCGACAACGTCGGCAGCACGATTCCCGGCAGCAGCGCGGTTTCCGCCGTGATGATCAGGGCGCAGACCAGGTAGACGACCGCCGGGGGCGCGTCAAGCAGGGGCCGCAGCAGGCTGTCCACGCCGGGCCCTCCCCACCGCCACCGGCAGCGCCGCGCGGTAGACGAACGCGGGCGGCAGGTTGCCCCAGACGACCCGCGTGCGCTCCACGACCGCGAACCGGCCGCGCAGCGACGCGGCGAAGCGGCGGGCGGGCGGGGTCCAGGCCGCGTGGGCGTACGCGAAGGTCGTGAACCGGCCGTTCGGGGCGAGCGCCGCGGTGACCGCGTCGAGAATGCGCTGCTGCCGAGCCGCGGTCATGGCCGTCCACGGCAGCCCGGAGACGACGACGTCGACGTCCTCGAGCGCCAAGTGCTCCGCCGAGCCAGTGACGACGTCCACCTGCGGAAGACGGTCCTGCAGCGAAGCGGCGAGACGCGGGTTGATCTCGACGGCCGTGAAGCGCGCTTCGGGGCGAAGCAGCGCGAGGACCGCTTCGGTGAACACGCCGGTGCCCGGCCCCAGTTCCGCGACGCACGACGCGCGTTCCAGGCCGAGGCCCGCCGTCATCTCTTCGGCCAGCCGCGGCGAGCTCGGCGCGATCGCGCCCGTCAGCACGGGGTGGCGGAGGAATTCCCTGGTGATCGACATGATCCCGACGGTAGGAACGGCGGCTGTGGTCCCGAATCGTCCGGACCGGCCGGCTCCCTCCTCCCGGAGGAGGACGAGGACCGGCCGCAGGAAGGACGCCCCAGGCGGCCCCCCGGCACTACGTTCGGGGCGTGGAACGACTCGTGAAGTGGGTGCGCCGGCACCGGTGGACGGTGGATCTGCCGCTGTACGGCGTGTTCGTCTTCCTCGCGCCGAGCTGGACCGGCCCGGAGCCGTGGACCGTGCGGGCCATCCCGATGCTGTTCCTGCTCCCGCTATTGGTGCGCCGCCGGTACCCGCGCACGGTCGCGGTGCTGATCATCGCCGGGGCGGCGGTGGTGTACTTCACCGAGATCTGGGCGTACGACCGCGGCCGCACCGAGCTGGCGATGGCGGTGGTGCTGTTCAACCTGGTCAAACGGCGGGACCGGTGGTTCGCCGCGGTGATCGCGGTGGCGATCGCCGTGCTCGGCACCCAGTGGTACGTCCTCTACGCGCCGGAGACGGCGAACCCGACGTTGACCCTGGTCGGCATCCTGCCGCTGCACATCGCGGCGTGGGCGCTCGGCGAGTTCTTCCGCAAACAGGAGGAGCTCGTCGCCGAGGAGAAGAAGCGGGACGACGCCCAGGCCCGCGCGGCGGTCGCCGAGGAGCGCACCAGGATCGCGCGGGAGCTGCACGACGTCCTGGCGCACAGCATGAGCGTGATCGTGCTGAACGCCGAGGGCGCGAAGCTGGCCCGGCACCGCGACCCGGCGGCCGTCGACCGCACGCTCGACACGATCGTCCACACGGGCCGGGACGCGCTGGCCGAGCTGCGCCGGCTCCTCGAAGTCCTGCACGCCGGCCAGGCGGCGCGCAGTCCCCAGCCGACCCTCGCCGGGCTGCGCGAGCTCGTCGAGCAGGCCGGCCGGGACGTCACCCTCGACGTCACCGGCGACCCGGGCACCCTGCCCGCGAGCGCCGCGCTGCAGGCGTACCGGATCGTCCAGGAGGCACTGACCAACATGATCAAGCACGCCCCGGCCGACGCGACCGGCCGCGTCGGCGTCGCCTTCGAGCCACCGGAGGTCCGCATCGAGGTGACGAACACCGGCGGCCACGCACCGCCGGCGCCCGCCCTGCCGTCGTCCGGGCGCGGGCTGGCCGGCATGCGCCAGCGCGTCGAGATGTACCACGGCGAGCTGACGACGGGCCCTCTGCCGGACGGCGGGTACCGGGTGCGCGCCAGCCTGGTGGTGACCCCGTGACCACCCGGATCCTGCTCTGCGACGACCAGCAGCTCGTCCGCGTCGGCCTGCGCATGATCGTCGAGAGCCAGGACGACCTCGCCGTCGTCGGTGAGGCCGCCAACGGCGAAGAAGCCGTCGCCCTCGCCCGGGAACTGCGTCCCGACCTGGTCCTGATGGACGTCCGGATGCCGGTGCTCGACGGCGTCACGGCGACCGCGCGGATCTGCGCCGAGCTGCCGGACGTGCGTGTCCTGATCATCACCACCTTCGACCTCGACGAGTACGCCTACGCCGCTCTTCGGGGCGGGGCGAGCGGGTTCCTCGTCAAGGACGCGCCCGCCGAGGAGATGCTCGTCGCGATCCGGGGCGTGCTGCGGGGTGACTCGATGGTGTCGCCGTCGGTCACGCGGCGGCTGCTCGACCGGTACCTCGCCGACGACCGCGATCCCGTCGACGTCGCGAAGCTCGGGGTGCTGACCGAACGCGAGAAGGACGTCTTGGGGCTCATCGCGCGCGGGCTGTCGAACACCGAGATCGCCGCGAAGCTGTACATCGGCGAGACGACGGTGAAGACGCACGTCGGGCGGGTGCTCGGCAAGCTGGGCCTGCGGGACCGGGTGCACGCCGTCGTGTTCGCCTACGAGTCCGGGCTGGTGCGGCCGGGTTCCTGAGCGCAGGCCCGTCCGGTGCCACCGCCACCACCTCCGGCGAGCAGCTCGGCACCCACCTCCCCGACGCTCGACATGGCCCAGCAGGCGTTGTGCGGGCAGCTGGAAGGGTTCTCCGTCCTACTACCGCCAAGACGCCGAAGCGGCACGCACGGCGCTCGGCCAGTACGGCCCCTGCCCGCACCACAACTGACGACGAAGCGGCTGGCGAACGGCGATTTCACCGCATGGTGGCAGGATGGGCCTCATGCGGCGTTCGCTGGGTCTCCTCGGTGCGGTGTCCCTGCTGGTCCTGGGCTGTTCGGGGGCGGCGAGCGAACCCGTGCAGAGCGTCCCGCCGGCGTCGTCCCCGGCCGCCGCGAGCGGGAAGTTCAAGATCGAGACGGTGACCGGCGGCCTGGAGCACGGCTGGGACGTCGGCTTCCTGCCCGACGGCGGCATCCTCGTGCCGCAGCGGCCCGGCAAACTCGCGCTGGTCCGCAACGGCCAGGCCGCCGAGGTGCGCGCCGACCTCTCCGACGTCATGGCCAAGGGCGAAGGCGGGCTGCTCGGCATGGTCGTCAGCCCGGACTTCGCGACCAGCCGCGAGTTCATCACCTGCCAGGACCACCAGGAAGGCGGCAAGGCCGTCGACATCCGGCTGGTCACCTGGAAGCTGGCCGCCGACGGCGCGAGCGCGGCCAAGGTGAAGGACCTGCTCACCGGGCTGCCGGTGAACCCGAGCGGACGGCACTCCGGCTGCCGTCCGACGTTCGCCCCGGACGGCGCGCTGCTCGTCGGCACCGGCGACACCGCCCGCGCGTCGATCTCCCAGGACCGCCACTCCCTCGGCGGCAAGGTGCTGCGGCTGGACGCGAAGACCGGAGAGCCGTTGCCGGACAACCCGTTCATCACTTCGAGTGACCCGCGCGAACGGCTGATCTACACCTACGGCCACCGCAACGTCCAGGGCGTGGCGATCCGGCCGGGCAGCGGCCAGGTGATCACCGCCGAGCACGGGCCGTCGTTCGACGACGAGGTGAACCTGCTGAAGCCGGGCGCCAACTACGGCTGGGACCCGTCCAAGGGCGGCACGGAATCGAGCTACGACGAGAGCGTGCCGATGACCGACCTCAAGCGCTTCCCGGACGCGGTGAGTCCACTGTGGACGTCCGGGAAGACCACCGAGGCGATCAGCGGCGACGCCTTCCTGACCGGCGCCCAGTGGGGGACGAACGACGGCGCGCTGGTCGTGGTGGCGCTCAAGGGCCAGAAACTGCTGCTGTACCACCTGGACCCGGCGGGCAAGGTCCTCGACGTCACGCTGCCCCCGGAGTTCGACGACACGTTCGGCCGCCTCCGCGCGGTCCGCAGCGGCCCGGACGGCGCCCTGTACGTGACCACCTCGGACGGTACGGACGACAAGCTGCTGAAGGTCACGCCCGCCTGATCATGCGAAAAGCACGGCCACTGTGTGCCGTGGACACTTACGCCCGGGCGGCGATCGGCGGAACATGGTGTGCACCAAGAGTTTTCGCCCGCCCCCGACGCGTGTTGGACGCGGTCCGAAGAGAGCGTTCCCGCGGCAGCACCGTGCCGGTCCCCGGGCGCCGTCGCCGACCTGGCGATCCGGGGGCCGGCCTCCAGCCCCGCTTCAGGCCTTTCCGGCCTCGAGCGAGCCCTTCAGCGAGCCGACGGCGGTGGTCACCGCCGTGGTCGCGGCCGGCCAGTCGATGGTGTCGCTCCAGGACGCCATCACCGCGACGGCGTAGGTCCCGGACGGGGTCCGGACCAGGCCGGTGGTGTTGAGCACCCGCCGGGACTCGGAGCTGCCCCAGCCCTGCTTGACCGCCCACGCCGCACCGGAGAAGGCGCGCGGGATCCCGAAGTGCTGGTCGAACCCGTCGACGGCGGTGCGCGGGGCGCTCTCCATCGCCCCGGTGAGGAACCCGCGTTGTTCTTCGGGCAGCGCGGCGGTGATGTGCCGGTAGACGGTGACGACGTCGGTGGGTGACATCCGGGTGGAGCCCCACTGCCCGGCGTCGGCCGGGGGGCGTGGTGTGTGCGAGCATGCTGTGGACGGCCGTCGCGTCGCTGCCCGAGGGCACGCCGGACCGGTCGAGCAGGTCGAGGGCGATGAGCAGCTTCACCACGGACGCGGCGGGCTGGGGCTGGTCGGCCTTCCACCGGGTTTCGACCGCGCAGGCCCCCAGGTCGACGATCTCGATCCCGAGCCGCGGATCGTGCCCGGTGCCCAGCAGCGCTTTCCTGGCCTCGGCGACGAGGCTCGCCTGCTTCTCCGCCGGCGCGGCCGGGGTGGAGCTGCATCGAGCGCGCCAGCTGTCGCTGCCGGAGTCGCTGTTGACGGCGACCGCGACGAGCAGGCCGCCGACCACGATGACCACGGCGATGCCGACGAGCACCTTCAGGTTGTTCAGCCGCTCGAGCACCAGACCACCTCCGCCGGATCGGTGAGGTATCCGAAGCTATGGCGGAGGTGGACCGCGGGGATCGCCCGAAAAGCCGGGGTGTTCCGGCCTTCCGGCGGACAACCGGCGCGCGCATCGGCCGATCGGCCGATCTCATCTGCCCAGGTAGGCACCGCCGTTGACGTGCAGCACCTGCCCGGTGACGTGCCCGGCGGCGGGGCTCGCCAGGTACGTCACCGCGGCCACGACGTCGTCCGGCGAGCCCGGGCGCTTGTTCATCGTGTTGCCGATCAGCCACTCGCGGCGCTGGTCGCTCAGCTGGCCGTGGAAGAACTCGGTGTCCCCGATCAGGCCCGGCGCGACGACGTTCGCGGTGATCCCGCGCGGCCCGAACTCGCGCGCCACGCTCACGTTCCACGCCTCGACCGCGGCCTTCGCGGCGCCGTACGACCCCGCGCCGGTGTGCGCGGCGATCGATCCGATGGTGATGATCCGCGCGCCCTCGGCGAGGCGGTCGCGCAGCGCGTGCGTCACCAAGGCCGCACTGACCACATTGGACCGGAGGTTCCGCTCGAAAGCCGCCGCGAAGCCGGCCAGCCCCGTTTCGCCGCCGCCGTCGAGGAAATCCGTGTTGCCGCCCGCGTTGTTGACGAGGACGTCGACGCGGTCCGGCAACTCCTCCAGTGCGGCTTCGACGGCCGCGGGGTCGGCGGCGTCGAACACGACGGGCCGCGCGCCGGCGAGTGTCGCGGCTTCGGTGAGCACCTTCTCGCGGCGCCCGGTGATCGTGACGCGCTCGCCGGCCTGGGCGAAGGCCGCCGCCACGGCGTACCCGATGCCCGTGCCGCCGCCCGTCACCACGATTTCCCTGTTGTTCGCCATGAGCCCGACCCTAGTGCCTAGGATCGGGGCATGAGCAAGATCGACCCGGCCACCTCCGCGCTCGTGCTGATCGATCTGCAGGAGCGGATCGTGGCGCTGCCCACCACGCCGTACCGCGGCGAAGAAGTCCTCGCGAACGCCCTGCGGCTGCGGGACGCGTTCCGCAAGGCCGGGGCGCCGGTGGTGGTCGTGAAGGTGTCGCGCCCGGACAACCCGCCGGGCAACGAACTGGCCTTCGACGCCGAGGACGACAAGATCGTCACGAAGTACACGATCGGCGGCTTCGCGGGCACGGACCTCGACGAGTTCCTGCGCGGCGCGGGTGTCCGCACGGTGTACTTCGGCGGTATCGCCACGGAGTTCGGCGTGGAGTCGACCCTGCGCGCGGCCTCGGACCACGGCTACGACACGGTCGCGGTGTCCGACGCGATGACGGCACTGTCGGACATCTCGCACCAGAACGCCATCACGAAGATCTTCCCGCGCCTGGGCACGGTCGTGACGACCGACGAGGCGCTGGCGGCACTCGCGTGATCGACAAGATCGCCTGGATCCACGTGGTGGACGGCCGCATCCTGGTGGCGCGTTCGCGGGGGAAGGACAAGTTCTACCTCCCGGGCGGCAAACGCGAGCCGGGCGAGACCGACGCCGAGACGCTGGTCCGGGAGATCCGCGAGGAGCTGGGCGTGGCGATCGACGCGGCTTCGATCACGCCGGCGGGCACGTTCGAAGGGCAGGCGCACGGTCACGCGGAGGGGACGCTCGTGCGCACGACGGCCTACTCGGCGGAGTACGAGGGAACGCCGCGGGCGTGCGCGGAGATCGAGGAGATCGCCTGGCTGGGCTATGCGGACCGGCCCCGGGTTTCCTTGGTGGCGCAGCTGATCTTCGACCACCTGCACGCCGCGGGGCAGTTGCGGTGACGCTCAACCGCGCTTGATCAGCGGCGCGTCCCGCGAGAACGCCCGGAACCCCACGCCGTAGTACAGCTCGCGCGCCGGGGCCGGCTCGCCCATGCAGGCCACCGTCGCGTGCCGGGCGCCCGCCGAGCGCGCGAGGCGCATTCCGTACAACAGCATCGCGCGCGCCAGCCCCTTGCGCCGGTAGCGCGGGTGCGTTCCGACCGGCTCGAACTCGACCGTCTCGTTCGCCTCGTCGAGCCACATGATCGCCGAGCACGCCATCGGGCCGTCCGGTGCCTGCACCAGGACGTGCAGGTCGTCGCGGTAGCCCGGCGCCTGCCGGACGCCGAGGTACGACGCCTCCGTGTACGACGTCGGGGCCCAGGCGTCCACATGCGCCTGCACCACGGCTTCCGGCGGCAACTCCGCCGCCGTGCGGAACGAAAATCCGGCCGGCAGCGACGGTTCTTCCACCTCGGTGAGATCGCGCTCGTTGAGCTGCGACCATTCCTCGTCGGCTTCGTAACCGTGCGCCGCCCAGCGCTGCAGACCGTGCGCGTCGGCCGCCGCCGGGAGCACGGTGCGGGACACGCCGGGTGCCGTCGCCTCGTACCAGGCGATCACGTCGTCGACCAGCTCCGCGTGCGCGGGATGCACCTGGTAGGCCAGGTACGCGTCGGTGATGTCCTTGACCGAACCGTCGTTGCGCCGCACCTGGCGCGGCAACTCGGCCCGGCCCCACGCGACGAGCTCGTCGCCCGCGAACCACAGCCGGTGCTCGCCCTCGCCGCGAGTGCGGCCCCAGTTCCAGGCCAGCTCGCCGAACGACGCGTCGCTGTTCACCAGCTCCGGGTGGGTGGCGGTGATCCGCTGCGCCAGGCCCTGCATGAGCCGCAACTCCGCGGCCGTGAGCGCCACGACGTCAGCCCAGCCGCAGCTTCGGCTTGTGCTCCAGGTGCGACAACCCGTTCCACGCCAGGTTGACCAGGTGCGCCGCCACCTCGTCGCGCTTGGGCTTGCGCGCGTCCAGCCACCACTGGCCGGTCAGCGCCACCATGCCCACCAGCGCCTGCGCGTACAGCGCCGCCAGCTTCTCGTCGTAGCCGCGGGCGGCGAACTGCTGGGCCAGGATGTGCTCGACCTGGCTCGCGATGTCGTTCAGCACCGTGGAAAACGTCCCCGTGGAGCTCGCCACCGGGGAGTCGCGGACCAGGATGCGGAACCCGTCGTGGGAGTCCTCGACGTAGGACAGCAGCGCCGTCGCCGCCTGCTCCAGCATCGCGCGCGGGTGGCCGCCGTGGAGGGTCGAGACCATCCGGTCGAGCAGCAGCTGCGTTTCGCGGTCGACGACCACCGCGTAGATGCCCTCTTTGCCGCCGAAGTGCTCGTACACCACCGGCTTCGAAACGTTGGCGCGGTGGGCGATCTCCTCGATCGACGTGCCGTCGAAGCCCTTCTCGGCGAACAGCGCCCGGGCGACGTTCAGCAGTTGCTGACGCCGCTCGGTGCCGGTCATCCGGACCCGGGTCACCGGGGCGGCCGGACGGGCCCCGGTGACCTGCTGCTCACGCTTCGAACGTCGTCTCCCCGCCATCGGGGCAGCCTAGTTGACTAGGCTTTTTCGGTGGCGATACGGGCCAGGCGCTGCGGCGTCGGCCAGCGGACGTCGTGCACCCAGCCGAACTTCTCGAAGATCCAGATCAGCCGCGCGGAGATGTCGATCTGGCCGCGCTTGACGCCGTGGCGGGCGGACGTCGGGTCGGCGTGGTGCAGGTTGTGCCACGACTCGCCGAAGCTGAAGATCGCCAGGGGCCAGAAGTTGGCCGACTTGTCGCGGGCAGCGAACGGGCGCTCGCCGATCATGTGGCAGATCGAGTTGACCGACCAGGTCACGTGGTGCAGCACGCAGATGCGGACCAGCCCGGCCCAGAAGAACGCCGTCACCGCGCCCCACAGCGACCACGAGATCAGCCCGCCGAGCAGCGCCGGCAGGGTCAGGCTGACCAGGGCCCACAGCCAGAACAGGTCGTCGACCTTCTTGATCGCCGGGTCCTTCACCAGGTCCGGCGCGAAGCGCTCGGCGTTGGTCTGGTCGCGCTCGAAGAGCCAGCCCATGTGCGCGTGCCAGAAGCCCTTGGCGATGGCCCACGGCGAGGTGCCGAACGCCCACGGCGAGTGCGGGTCGCCGTCGCGGTCGGAGAACGCGTGGTGGCGGCGGTGGTCGGCGACCCAGGTGATCACCGGGCCCTGCAGGGCGATGCTGCCCGCGATGGCCATGAACACGCGCAGCCACTGCTTGGCCTTGAACGAACCGTGCGTGAAGTAGCGGTGGTACGACACCGTGATGCCGAGCCCGCTGATCGCGTAGAACACCACGAAGATGCCGACGTCGACCCAGCTCAGTCCCCAGCCCCACGCGAACGGCACCGCGACCAGGAGGGCCACGAGCGGGGCGATCACACCGAAGTAGACCGACAGCTGCACGCCGATGCCGCGCTTGCCGTCGATGACGGGTTTGGGCCCCTTGGGGGCCGGAGGCTCCCCGGTGGGCTGGGAACGGTCGAGCGTGGCCGTCATACGCTTCACTTCTTCCTACACACGGCGCCCTTTACCAAGGGTGACCTAACCTACGATGCCGTAAGTTACGGTACAGGAGGTTCGGGCGGCTGGGGAGTGCCTGGAGCCACACACCTGTCCCGGGGAGCGGGTACCCGGCCGCCGGGCGCCTAACGCATCCCCCGCGCGGACGACACCCGATCGTCGCTATCCTGACCAGGATCGATCCGCCGTAGTGTAATCGGCAGCACTTCAGATTTTGGTTCTGACAGTTCAGGTTCGAATCCTGGCGGCGGAGCAGCAGAGGAACCGGAAACCCACGACACCGGGAGGTTGGCGCTGACCGACGAGGCGACCGACCCGGTGATGGCCAGGCGGCCCGCGCTGGCCGAGATGTCCGACGCCTGGATCGTCGGGCGCGCGCGGGAGCTGAACGCCGCGGTCCAGCGGCACGAGTACACCCAGCAGCTCGAGATCGTCGCGATGATGGACGAGCTGCTCGACGAGACCCAGCGGCGCGGCGAGCCCCTGCTCGTGGCCCAGCTGCTGCGCTCGTCCGCCCTCGCCCGGCTGGCCACGAAGGGCCTGGCCGCGGAGGCCGAGCCCCGGCTCGACGAGATGCTCGCGCACACCCGGCGCCACGGCATCGCCCTGCTCCGGGCCGACGCGCACGCCCTGCGCGGGCGCCGGCTCGTGATCGCCGCGCAGGAGGACGCCGCGCTCACCGAGATCGCCCGGGCGCTGGCCATCCTCGACGACTCGACCATCCCGGACCGCCAGGTCGGGCTGCGCAACTGGAACCGGCTGCTCTCCTCGACGCTGATCGACTGCTGGCTGGTGCTCAATCAGCTCGGCGTCTACGAGGCGGCCGAAGAGGTGATCGGCCGGGCCGCGGCGGCGATCCGCGAGAGCGCGAGCCCGCACGACATCGCCCTGCAGCTGATCAACCGGATCAAGATGCTGCTCGGCTGGGGCCTGCGGCTGGAGCGCATCGACGAGTACGACGAGAGCGCCGAGAAGTTCCGCACGGCGGCGTCGATGGGGGCGGCCGCCGAAGGGCCGTTCGCCGAGTCGCTGTTCCCGCGCAAGGCGAACGTCGACGCGATCGACCAGGTCGGCGTCCTGGCCGCGGCGCCGGCGCTGAACCAGCCGGGCGGCGAGCACGTCGAGCGGCTGCAGAACCTCTACACCGAGCGCGCGTTCGGGCACGACCGCGAGATCGTCGCGATCGCGCTGGCGCGCTGCCTGGACAGGGAAGGCCGCCGCGACGAGGCCCTCTCGGTCCTGCGCGAGACCCGCCAGTCGATCTCGGACGACACCTCCCAGCCGTCGATGCGGCTGAACATCGCCCGTGAGCTGGCCCGGCTGGACACGAGCCCGGGCTCCGGCGCCGGCGAGTCGCTGATCGACTACGCGCGGCGCCTGGAGTCGGAGATGTGGAGCCTGCGCGAGTCGCAGATCGCCACGCTGAACGCCCGCCGCGAGCACGAACGCCTGTCCGCCGAGCACGGCGCGATCACCCAGCAGGCGCTGCAGGACCCGCTCACCGGCCTGCCCAACCGGCGCGCGCTGGACGAGAAGCTGCGCCAGCTCGCGTCGTCGGCGGACGCGCAGCCGCTGGCGGTGGCGCTGGTCGACCTGGACGGCTTCAAGGGCGTCAACGACAAGCAGTCGCACGCGGAAGGCGACAACGTGCTGCGTGTGGTGGCGAGCACGCTTCGTGACGCGTTGCGCGGCGACGACCTGGTGGCCCGCTACGGCGGCGACGAGTTCATCGTCCTGCTCCCGGGCACGCCGGCCTCTGCGGCGAAGATGGCGCTCGGGCGGGCCGTGAAGTCCGTCTCGAACCTGCCGCACCACCTTTCGCACGGCGTGACGCTGTCGATCGGGCTCGTCTCGCTGCGGCCGCAGGAACGCGGCGAGCAGGTCCTGGCGCGTGCGGATGCGGCGATGTACCAGGCCAAACGCGGTGGCGGCAACCAGGTGGCGTCGGCGAACTCGATGGCCGCCGACCCTGCCGCGGCATGGGCCAGCGAGGCCCCTCCCACCGACCCCGCGTGGGACGCCGAAGAGCACAGTTAGGATCGGTGCCCGACAGAAGCCATCTTTTGGTAACCGTTGGGAGCGCCGTTGACCGGCCCGCTGAGCACGTTGATCCTCGCCGCGGGTGAGGGCACCCGCATGCGTTCCTCGACGCCGAAGGTGCTGCACCCGATCGCCGGGCGGCCCCTCGTCGAGCACGCCGTCCGGGCCGCCGCCGGCCTGAACCCCGAACACCTCGTGGTGGTCATCGGGCACGGCCGGGAAGCGGTCGGCGAACGGCTGAGCGCGGTCGGCGAAGCCCTCGGCCGCCCGGTCGGCACCGCGGTGCAGGCCGAGCAGAAGGGCACCGGCCACGCCGTGTCCTGCGCGCTCGCCACCCTCCCCGCCGACGTCACCGGCACGGTGATCGTCAGCTACGGCGACGTCCCGCTGCTCGACACCGCCACCCTCGGCGCGCTGCTCGACGAGCACACCGAGGCGAAGAACGCCGTCACCGTGCTCACCTCGGTCGTCGCCGACCCGACCGGCTACGGCCGGATCGTGCGCGACAGCGCGGGCAAGGTCACCGGGATCGTCGAGCACAAGGACGCCACCCCGGAGCAGGCCGAGATCACCGAGATCAACTCGGGCGTCTACGCCTTCGACGCCGCCGTGCTGCGCGACGGCCTCTCGCGCCTCTCGACCGACAACGCCCAGGGCGAGCTCTACCTGACCGACGTCCTCGGCATCGCGAACGGCGACGGCGTCGGAGTCGGCGCGCTGGTCGTCGACGACCCGTGGCTGACCGAAGGCGTCAACGACCGGGTGCAGCTGTCGGTGCTCGGCGCCGAGCTCAACCGCCGGATCGTGCAGCGCTGGCAGCGCGAGGGCGTCACCATCACCGACCCGGCCACGACCTGGATCGACGCCGGCGTGACCCTGGCCCGTGACGTCGTCATCGAGCCCGGCGTGCAGCTGAAGGGCACGACGTCGGTCGGCGAGGGCAGCACGGTCGGCCCGGACAGCACGCTGACGAACGTCACGATCGGTGCGGGCGCTTCGGTGGTCCGCGTGCACGGCTCGGACTCCGAACTCGGCGACGGCGTCAACGTCGGCCCGTTCACCTACCTGCGCCCGGGCACGAAGCTGGGCGTCAAGGCGAAGCTGGGCGCGTTCGTCGAGACGAAGGCGGCCGACATCGGCGCCGGGACGAAGGTGCCCCACCTGACCTACGTGGGTGACGCCACGATCGGTGAACACAGCAACATCGGTTGCTCCAGCGTGTTCGTGAACTACGACGGCGTGAACAAGCACCGGACCGTTATCGGGTCGTATGTCCGGTTGGGCGCGGACAACACCTTCGTCGCCCCGGTGCACATCGGTGACGGCGCTTACAGTGGTGCGGGTGCCGTGATCCGCGAAGACGTCCCGCCAGGCACACTCGCGGTGTCGGCGCCGCCGCAGCGCAACATCGAAGGCTGGGCGATCCGGCGCCGGCCGGGTACGCCCGCGGCGGAGGCGGCCCAGGCCGCCCTCGACGCCGATTCAGCAGCAGGAACCGACGGGGAGTCGCCAGCATGAGTCCGAAGCAAGGGACGCCGAAGAAGAACCTGATGCTCTTCTCCGGACGCGCGCACCAGGAGCTCGCCGAAGAGGTGGCCCAGCACCTCAACGTCACGATCACCCCGCAGACGGCGCACACCTTCGCCAACGGGGAGCTGTTCGTCCGGTTCGAGGAGTCCGTCCGCGGGACCGACGCCTTCGTCATCCAGGCGCACACCACGCCCATCAACGAGTTCGTGATGGAGCAGCTGATCATGGTGGACGCGCTCAAGCGGGCGAGCGCGAAGCGGATCACCGTCGTGATGCCGTTCTACCCGTACGCGCGCCAGGACAAGAAGCACAAGGGCCGCGAGCCGATCTCGGCGCGGCTGATCGCGGACCTGTTCAAGACCGCGGGCGCCGACCGGATCATGACGGTCGACCTGCACACCGCGCAGATCCAGGGCTTCTTCGACGGCCCGGTCGACCACCTGATGGCGCAGACCGTGCTGGCCGACCACATCAAGGCCACCTACGGCGACGCGGACATCACGGTCGTCTCCCCGGACTCGGGCCGCGTGCGGCTGGCCGAGAAGTGGGCCGCCCAGCTGGGCGACCGCCCGATCGCGTTCATCCACAAGACGCGTGACCCGGACAAGCCCAACCAGGCGGTGGCCAACCGCGTGGTCGGCAAGGTCGAGGGCAAGCTCTGCGTGCTGATCGACGACATGATCGACACGGGCGGCACGATCGTGAAGGCGACCGAGGCCCTGATCGAAGAGGGCGCGGCGGACGTCGTCATCGCGACGACCCACGGCATCCTGTCCGACCCGGCCACCCAGCGGCTGTCGTCGTGCAAGGCGCGCGAGGTCATCGTCACGAACTCGCTGCCGATCCCGGAGGAGAAGCGGTTCCCGGGGCTGACCGTGCTGTCGATCGCGCCGATGCTGGCCGAGGCGATCCAGCAGGTCTTCGAGGACGGCTCGGTGACGTCCCTCTTCGACGGCAACGCCTGAGGTTCCGCGCGGGAGCGTGCCACCGGTGTCGCGAATGACTCATTGGGGACCTCGGAGGTCCCGAATGAGTCATTCGCGGCACTGGGAGCGCCGTCAGTAGGCGACGGTGAAGCGCGCGCGGCGGTGCTTCGGCCGCTCGATCTCGTCGACGTAGGCGATCGCGAAGTCGTCGCCGCCGATGTGGGACCGGCCGTTTTCGTCGGTCACCAGGACGTCGCCGCCGATCCGGTACTCGCCGCGGCGCTCGCCCGGCGTCCACGCGCCGAACTCGGCGGCGGGGCTGACGTAGAACCAGTCGACCCCCTCGGGCTGCTCGCGCAGCAGGCCGAGGACCTCGGCGTGGTTGCCCGCCTCGTCCTTGTACTCGGCCGGGAACTCACGAGTGTCGAACAACCGCGGGCCGCCTTCGGCCACGTGCAGGCTCGCCGCGCCGCCGACGAACGACAGCCGGACGCCGTTCTCGCTCGCGATGCGGGCCAGGGCCGGGACCGCCTCGATCAGCTTCTTGCCGTCGAGCTCCCGGGCCGGGGTGGCGACCACGAACACGTCCGCGTCCTTCGCCAAGCTCGCCACGAACTCCTCGTCGTGCAGCGAACCCTGGTGTTCGTCGACGCCCTCGGGCACCGAGCCGGCGTGCCGCGCGACGCCGACCACCTCGTGGCCGCGACGCAGCGCCTCGGCGCCGATCCTGCCCCCGGCGTACCCCGTCGCCCCGAAAATGACCAGCTTGGCCATGGCTGTTTCTCCGTTTCCTCTCGGCTGTTCGCAGCCGATGCTAGGAACGGAAGATCACCTACTTCAACGGAAGCAACACACCTGGGGGTAGGTGTCCAGGTCAGCCGCCGAGGCCCGCGAACTCGGTGGCCACCCGCTGTTTCACGGCGTTGACGTCGAGACCCGCGCGGACCTCCGCCGTCGCGTTCGGCTTCGACAGCACCTGGTAGCTGGCCGTGCGGTTGGGCAGCTTGAACTTCACCGCGCACGACAGCTGGATCGTCTTGTACGGCTCCGCGTCCCCGGCCGCCGTGCACGTCTGCGCCCCGAGCGACTCGGCGCTGACCTCGACCGACAGGGTGATGTGCACGACGCTCTTCTCCCCGGACGCCGGCGTGCCGACGACGCTGTTGGAGACGTCGACCGTCGTCGTGCAGGATCCGACGAAGTCCTTGCAGTCGAGCTTGTCGTTGGTGACGACGGCGCTGGCCTGCACCAGCCCTTCGAACGGCTGCCCCAGCCCGCCGACGGCGGCGTCGAGGTCGGTGTGGAACGCCTTGACCGCGTCCCCGGTGAGCGCGGTGACGCCGAACTCGGCGCCGTACTTCGGGCCGTTCTGCGGGTCGAGCAGCGTCGGGGCGAAGCTGACGACCCGGTTCGGTTTGGCCGTCGTGACGCGCAGGACGCTCGGCGCGGCGCCGAGCTGGTAGACCTCGGTGCCGTCGGGCAGCTTGGCCTTGACCGGCTCGCCCATCCGGTCGAGCCCGGCCAGCGCCTTGCGCAGCCCTTCGGCCAGCGCCGGCGGCGCGAACCGGGCCGCCGGGTCGAAGGGCAGCTCGGAGCCGAGCGAACGCACCCAGTTCGTGCCGAACTGCGTGCCCTCGTCGATCGCGTGCGCCTTCCAGTAGTCGGCGTCGGCCTGCAGGTAGAACTGGCTCGCGGCGGCCGTCACCTGGACGAACCGGCCTTCCAGCGGCAGCGCGCCGACGGCGTAGCCGCCGCGGGTGGTCCGGAACTGCTGCTCGGCGCCCTTCACCGTGGCCTTCAGCGCGATCGCGGGCGCCTGGCCCAGCGCGGTCAGGGCCGCGTCGACCGCCGTGCGCTGCTCCGCGCGCCGGTCGGCCGTCGCCTGGTCGGCCGCGGAGACACCGGCGGTGCCGGCCACGGCCACCTGGCAGCCCGCCAGCAGCCCACCCAGCAGCAGCACCGCCGCCACTTTGCTCCACCGAGCGCGCATTTCCCGCCCCCTGCTCTCCCGCTACCCGAGCACACCTCGGCCGGCGTCGTCCCGCCACCGGATTTGTGTCGTCACGTACCGGGGTTCCAGGAGGGTTCTAGCCTGGGCCGGGCACCCGCCGCAACCCACCGTGATGAGGTTGGTTTACACTCTTGAGGTTGTCTCGGCGAGGCGGGGCCCTTCTGGGGTGCCCGGCGTGATCGACGCGGCGGCTCGAGTAGCCCCCGTCGTCGTGCACGCCCGGAAACTCGCCGCCGAAACTTCCTTGAACAGAACACACATCGGCTTCCCCCGCCGCAGCATGCTGTCTTTGATTTGAAGGAGTGCAACACCGTGTCCGAGGTACGTCTGTCCGTCGAGCCGCGCACCGAGTTCGGCAAGGGCGCCGCGCGCCGCACGCGTCGCGCCGGCAAGATCCCCGCCGTCCTCTACGGCCACGGGTCGGACCCGCGGCACTTCGCGCTGCCGGCGATCGAGTTCGCCCGCGTCGTGCGGGAGAACGGCTCGAACGCCGTCATCACCCTGGACCTGGAGGGCTCCAGCGAGCTGGCCCTGACCAAGACCATCGTGGTGCACCCGCTGAAGAACTACATCGAGCACGTCGACCTGCTGGTCGTCAAGCGCGGCGAGAAGGTCACCGTCGACGTCCCCGTCGTCGTGACCGGCACCCCCGGCCCGGGCGGCCTGGTCAACCAGGACGTCGACACCCTGCAGGTCGAGGTCGAGGCGCTGCACATCCCGGAGCAGGTCGAGGTCTCGATCGAGGGCCTCGAGGTCGGCACCCAGATCCTGGCCGGCCAGGTCCAGCTGCCGCAGGGCGCGACCCTGGTCACCGACCCGGAGTCGCTGGTCGTGTCGGTCAACGAGCCGCAGCGTGAAGAGGCCGACGAAGAGGCCGAAGCTGGCGAAGAGTCGGCCGAAGCCGCCGAATAACATCGCTGTATGACGGAAGACCTGCCCGGGGCCGGCGAGCTGGTATTGCTCGCCGGCCTCGGCAATCCTGGACCCCAGTACGCCGGAAACCGGCACAACGTCGGGTTCATGGTGCTGGACGAGCTCGCCGCTCGCATCGGCGGCAAGTTCAAGGCGCACAAGACCGGCGGCGAGGTGCTGGAAGGCCGCCTGGCCGGGCGCCGCGTGGTGCTGGTGAAGCCGCGCTCGTACATGAACCTCTCCGGCGGGCCGGTGGTCGGCGCGGCGCGGTTCTACAAGGTCGAGCCGTCCGGCATCGTGGTGGTGCACGACGAGCTCGACGTCGACTTCGGCGCGCTGAAGCTGAAGCTGGGTGGCGGCGACAACGGCCACAACGGCCTCCGCTCGATCACGAAGTCCCTGGGCACCCGCGACTACTACCGGGTGCGGTTCGGCATCGGCCGCCCGCCCGGCCGCCAGGACCCGGCGGACTTCGTGCTGAAGGACTTTTCGACGGTCGAGCGCAAGGAACTCCCGCTGGAGGTGGACCGGTGCGCGGACGCGACCGAGGCGCTGATCAGCACCGGTCTCGCGGCCGCGCAGAACACCTTCCACGCGGGCTGACATGGGTGGCAAGGTGAAGCCATGACCCCCGACGAAGTCCGGGCGATCGCTTTCGGCAAACCCCGCTTCGGCCGGCGCGGCTACAACGAGGACGAGGTGGACGCGTTCCTCGACCTCATCGCCGAGGCACTGGCCGGGCGGAACATCCTCACGCCGGACGACATCCACTACGTCGAGTTCACGATCATGCCGGTCGGCATGCGCAGCTACGACCAGGCCCAGGTCGACCTGTTCCTGGACGAGGCCGAGGCGGCACTGGTCGAGCTGCGAAACCCGAAGCCGGCGGTCGTCGAGGAGCCGCAGCGGCCGCAGGGCACCCGGAAGTGGTTCGGGCGCAGCTGACCCTCGTGTGAGGGGCGCCACACAGCGCTCGGTAGCGCAAACTCACCCGAAGGCGGGCGCGCGGCTGCCCGTGGGGGTGAGGTTGGGGGCAGGCCCTTCCGGGGAGCGTGTCCACCGGTTAGGACGGTGTACGGGAGTTTCGCACCCGCCGACCCCGGAATCGGAGAGTTCCATGTCGTTCACCGCCGAAGACCTCGCCGCGGTCACCTTCGGTAACGCCCCGATCGGCCGCCGTGGTTACGCGAAGCACGAGGTCGACGCGTTCGTCCGGCGGATCGCCAAGACCCTTGCCGACGAGGACGACCTGACCGCCGCCGAAGTGCACCACGTGATGTTCGCGAAGCCGCTGATCGGCAAGCGCGGCTACGACGAGCGCGAAGTCGACGAGTTCCTCGACGCGGTCGAGGACCAGCTCGCCGCCCGCACCGGCCAGGCCCCGGACCTCCCCGGCGCCCGCACGGCGCCCGAAGCCACCACCGAGCGCGCCGCCCCGCCGACCCTCCGCGCGGTGCGCGTCCAGCAGCGCTGACCTGGCCGGCGGCGGGTGGCCGAGGCCCGCCGCCGGAGCCCGTCAGGCGTCGGCGTTCTTCGAGATCTTGTCCGCGAACTGCTGGGCCGTCGCCGCGCGCTTGACCTTGCCCGACGGCGTCTTCGGCAGGCTTCCCGCCGGGAGTACCACCACCGCGTACGGCCGCATGTCCACCGCGTCGCGGACCCGGGCCGACACCTGCTTCATCAGGTTCTTCTCGGCCTCGGCGTCGCCCGCCAGCTTCGACTCCACGACCACCGCGAACCGCTCGCGACGGCTGCCCGCGTCCAGCCGGACCGCCACCGCGTTGCCCGCCCGCACGCCCTCGACCGACGTCGCCGCGCGCTCGATGTCCGTCGGGTACAGGTTGCGGCCGCCCATGATGATGACGTCCTTGCGGCGGCCGCAGATGACGATCTGGCCGTCCACCAGGTAGCCGAGGTCGCCGGTGTTCAGCCACCCGTCGTCGTCCTGCGTCGTGAGCGGGCCGTCCATGGTCAGGTAGCCCGGGGTCACGGCCTCGCCGCGCAGCCGGATTTCGCCGACCTCGCGCTCGCCCAGCCGCGCGCCCGACTCGTCGACGATCTCCGCCTCCAGCCCGTCGAGGGGCCGGCCGAGCAGCGCGAACGACCGGACGCTGTCGGTGCCGCGCCGCGGGTCGCCCTCCGGCACCGGCACCGCGCGGTTGTCCGCCTCCAGCGCGTCGGCTTCGACGACGTCCAGGGTGAGGCCGGTGAACAGCGGCGCGAACGACACCGCGAGCGTCGCCTCCGCCATGCCGTAGGCCGGGAAGACGCACTCGGCGGGCATCTTGAACCGGGCGCCGGCGTCCACAAAGGTCTGGACGGCGGTCTCGTCGATCGGCTCGGCGCCGTTCAGCGCGATGCGCAGCTTCGACAGGTCGTAGGCGTCGTCCTCGTCGACGCGCGCCATCCGGCGCCCGACGATGGCGTACGCGAAGTTCGGCGCCGCCGTCGTCGTGCCGTGGTACTTGGTGATCAGTTCCGGCCAGATCAACGGCCCCGAGAGGAACTCGACCGGCGTGATCTTGACCAGCTCGACGCCGAAGGTCATCGGCACGGTCAGGAAGCCGACCATGCCCATGTCGTGGAACGTCGGCAGCCACGACACCATCACGTCGACGTCGAAGTCGAACTCGGCGCGCTCGACCATGGCCTTGACGTTGGAGTACAGGTTCCCGTAGGTGATCCGCACGGCCTTGGGATCGGCGGTCGAGCCGCTGGTGAGCTGCAGGAGCGCGGTGTCGCCCTCGTCGGTGGGGACGACGTCGGCGAGCGGCTCGGCCGCGGCGAGCTCGGTGATGAGCTTGAACCCGATGCCCTTCTGCTCCAGCACGGGCGCGAGCTGGTCGAAGGGCTCCCCCAGCAGCACCAGGTCGGAGCCGATCATGCCGAGCACCCGCACGGTGTCCTCGGCCCACTCGGCGAGGTCGGTGCGCGGGGTCGGCTGGTGCAGCATGGTGACGCTGCCGCCGGCCAGCCAGACGGCCTGCACGGTCGGCGCGATCAGCACCGGCGCGGCGGCCAGCACGGCGACCGCGCCCCCGCGTTCGAACCCGCCGGCCACCAGGCCACCGGCGATCCGCCGCGCCTCGGCGTGCACCTCGGCCCAGGTCCGCCGGACCGGCTCCTTCGGCTCCCCGGTGACCATGCCGCGCTGCTGCCCCCGCTTCGTCGCGGTGGCGACGAGCGTGTCCACGAACCTGCTCATAGCGGGAACATTACTGTCTGGACGTCAACATCCGCCGAGCAACGCGGAAACGGGGCCTCGAAGCCGGCGGTCCACCTGGTGCTGCCCGCGCAGCCGGACGACGACGAGGCCAGGGTGGCGGTCCTCGTCGATCGGGCCGAGCACGCTGGTCACTCCAGCAGCTCGGACGTCTCCAGCCAGCGGCCCTCGACGTCCTCGATCTCGCCCTGGACGCCCTTCAGCTCCGCGTTCAGCTCCATCAGCTTCGCCGGGTCCGTCGCCGCCGCCAGCAGCGACGCGTGGAGCTTCTCCTCCTTCGCGTGCAGCTGGTCGAGCTTGCGCTCCAGCCGGCCGAGTTCCTTCTGGGCCGCGCGCAGGTCGGCCGCCGACTTCTTCGCCTCCGCCTTCTCCGCCGTCGGCGCCGCCGCGGCCGCCGGTTCCTTGGCGAGAGCGCGGCGGTTCAGGTACTCCTCGATGCCACCCGGCAGGTGGGTGATCCGGCCGTCGCCGAACAGCGCGACGATCGTGTCGCACACCCGCTCCACCAGGTAGCGGTCGTGGGAGACCACGACCATCGTGCCCGGCCAGCCGTCGAGGAGGTCCTCCAGCTGCTGGAGCGTGTCGATGTCCAGGTCGTTCGTCGGCTCGTCGAGGAGCAGCACGTTCGGCTCGGCCATCAACAGCCGGCACAGCTGCAACCGGCGGCGCTCGCCGCCCGAGAGGTCCTCGACCGGGGTCCACTGGCGGGCCGCCGGGAAGCCGAGCTTCTCGCCCAGCTGCGACGCCGTCATCTCCTGCTTGCCGAACACCACGCGCCCGGCCACCTGCTCGATCGCCTGCAGCACGCGCAGGTCGCCGGGCAGGTCGTCGAGCTCCTGGCGCAGGTGCGCGAGCGCGACCGTCTTGCCCTCGATCCGGCGACCCGTCGAGCCCTCGACGTCGCCGCCGAGCAGCTTCAGCAGGGACGTCTTGCCCGAGCCGTTGACGCCGACCAGGCCGATCCGGTCGCCCGGGCCGATCCGCCAGGTGACGTGGTCGAGCAGCGTCCGCTCGCCCACCGCGTACGTCGTGTCTTCCAGCTCCAGCACGGTTTTCCCGAGCCGCCGCTTCGCGAACGCCTGCAGCTCGACGGAGTCGCGCGGCGGCGGGACGTCGGCGATCAGCGCTTCGGCCGCCTCGACGCGGTAGCGCGGCTTCGACGAGCGCGCCTGCGGGCCGCGGCGCAGCCACGCCAGCTCCTTGCGGGCCAGGTTCTGCCGCTTCTCCTCGGCCGTCGCGGCCAGCCGCGCCCGCTCGGCGCGCGCGAAGATCCAGTCGGCGTAACCACCTTCGTACTGCTCGACGCGGCCGTTCGCGACCTCCCACGTCAGCGTCGCGACGGTGTCGAGGAACCACCGGTCGTGCGTGACGACCACGACGGCGACCTTCCGGGCCAGCAGGTGGTCGGCGAGCCAGCGGACACCTTCGACGTCCAGGTGGTTGGTCGGCTCGTCGAGCACGATCAGGTCGAGCTCACCGGTCAGCGCGGCGGCCAGGGAGACCCGGCGCCGCTCGCCGCCGGACAGGTTCGCCGTCGGGGTGTCCAGACCGATCGCCGTGATACCCAGGCCGTCCACAATGGACCGGACGCGGGCGTCGGCGGCCCATTCGTGCTCGGCGCCGTAGCGTTCGAGCACGACGTCGCCGACCGTGCTGCCGTCCGGGAGTTCCGTGCGTTGGGTGACCACGGCCATCCGCAGATCGCGAACATGGCTCACCCGCCCGGAATCCGGCTCGGCGAGTCCGGAAAGGACTTCCAGCAGCGTGGTCTTGCCGCCCCCGTTGAGGCCGACGACGCCGATGCGCTGCCCGGCCGCGATGCCGAGGGAAACGCCGTCCAGCAGCGGGCGAACCCCGTAGGACTTGCTCACCGCCTCCAGGTTGACCAGGTTGGCCATCCGCTCAGCCGATCCTTTCCACGATGACGAACCGGGGCACGACGGTCCCGGTGAAATGGGGATTTCTCAGCGCAGGCAACGCTTCAACCGTAGGGGGAGCGCACCGGCGCGAGGACGACGAGCCCGCTCCGGTCCCGGAAAGAAACCGCGGCTCGTCCGTTCCGTGTTCAACGCGGCACCGACGGGGTCGTATTCCCGAGAACGCGAACTCGGCGTGCTTCATGCGTGCACCCGCGGCGGCGCCGGGCGCGGCGCGTCGTCCCCGCCGACCACCCGGGCACCGGGGACCGGGCCGTGGGCCACCCGGACCGTCCGGCACACGCCGGCGCCCGACAGCTCGGCCGCGACCTCCACCGCCGACTGCGCGTCTTCGCAGAGGAACGCGCACGTCGGGCCGGAACCGGACACCGTGCCCGCGAGCGCGCCCGCGTTCACGCCCGCCCGGAGCGTGCGGCGCAGGTCGGGCCGCAGCGAGACCGCGGCCGCCTGGAGGTCGTTGCCCAGCAGCAAGGCCAGCTGGCGCGGGTCGCCCGAGGCCAGCGCCTCGACGACCGGCGTGTGCGAGCCGATCCGGGGCGGGTTGCCCGCCGCGCGCAGGCGGTCGAGTTCGCCGAACACCTTCGGCGTCGACAGCCCCTCGGCGGCGAAAGCCAGCACCCAGTGGAACGTGTGCCGCGACAGCACCGGGACGAGCTGTTCGCCGCGGCCGGTGCCCAGCGCGGTGCCGCCGTAGAGCGCGAACGGGACGTCGCTGCCCAGGCCGGCGGCGATTTCGGCGAGTTCGTCGCGGGTGACGTCGAGCCCCCACAGCGAAGCGAGTCCGACCAGTGTCGCCGCGGCGTCGGCGCTGCCGCCCGCCATGCCGCCCGCGACCGGGATGCCCTTGCGCAGCACCACCCGGACCTTCGGCTCGCCGGTGCGCCCGGCATGCGCGGCCAGCGCCTCGACGGCCCGCCAGGCCAGGTTTTCGGGGCCGATCGGGACCGAGCCCTCCCCTTCGCCGTAGACCTCGATGCCGGGCTCTTCGGTGACCGCGACGGTCACCTCGTCGGTCAGCGACAGCGCCTGGAACACGGTGACCAGCTCGTGGTAACCGTCTTCCCGCAGGTCGTCGACCGAAAGGTGCAGGTTGACCTTGGCCGGGACCCGGACGGTGACTGGGGGCGGAACTACAGCGAGCACCCGACCAGCCTACGTGCCCGCGGAAACGCCCCGATGCGACCTGCGCATCGGGGCGTTCCCGGTGGAAAGATCAGGCAGCCGCCACACCCTGCGGGCCGCGCGCGGTCTGCGTCACGTGCCCGCCGCGCTCGGCGACCCAGGCCAGCGCCGCGTCGGCCCGCTCGCCGCGGACACCGAGGCGGAACCGGCCGACCGGCGTGTCACCGATGCGGGTCAGGCCGCCGCCGATGGTGGCGAACTCGACGTCGAAGCGGCCGGCGGCCTCGGGCAGCAGCGCGCCCACCGAAGCGAAACCGACCAGCACGACGTCGGCCGAGCGGTCGTAGCGCGCCGCCTGCGAGCGGGTCGTCTCGATGGCCGGCAGCAGCGCCTGGGCGGTGCGGCTGGCCGGGTTCGAGATCAGGTCGAGCACCGTGCCGCGCTCGACGACCGTGCCGTCCTCCAGCACCGCGACGTCGTCGCAGACCCGGCGGACCACGCCCGCGTCCGGCGTCGTGACGACGATCGTGGTGCCCAGCTCGGAGCGCGCCCGGTCGAGGACGGCGAGCACCGCGCCGGCCTCCTCCGGGTCGACGCCGGCGGTCGGGTCGTCGGCGAGCAGCACGGCCGGGGCCGCCGCCAGCGCCTTCGCGACCGCGACGCGGCGCAGCTGCCCGGCGGACAGCTCACCGGGCCGCTGCGTGGCGCGCTGGGTCAGGCCGACGAGGTCGAGCAGCGAGCCGACCCGGCTGCGGCGCTGCGGGCCGTCGACGCCGAGCTGCTCGAGCGGGGAAGCGATGTTGCCGGCGATGGTGCGCTCGGCGATCAGCTCCGGCTTCGTGGAAACGACGCCGAGCTGACGGCGGATTTCGCGGAGGCGGCGGCCGTCGAGGGTGCCGGTGTTGAGGCCGTCGAGGCGGACGACGCCGCGGTCGGGGCGCTCCTGCAGGGCGATGCACCGGGCGAGGACGGACTTGCCCGACCCGGCGGGACCGACCACGCCGAACAGCGAGCCTGCCTGGACGTCGACGCTCACGTCCCGCAGCGCGACGACGGAGTTTCCGTTGGTGGCAAAGGTTTTGGACAGGTTTTCGACGGTGATCACGAAGGCTCCAGAAAACGGGGTGCAGGCAGCGCGCAGCACCCGGCCGCAAGCGAGTTCCGTCCTGTTCGGACGGTGCATGAAGAAGAGGTGGACCGGCTCGGACTAGCTCAGTGGGAGCGTCGACATGCGGTCACGGAGCGGCGGCCTTCGTCGACAACGCGACGCCTGGTCAGGAGCAGGGGGCGGGCTACCCTCTTCATCGAAAACGGCCTCCATCGGTCCTGGCGGTAGCACCTGCCCTGTGGAGGGTGGTTGCTGCGACTTCGGCGAGCCAGGTCTCTCAGTCGCTCGGGATGGACGTATTGAGTAAAACCGATCCCGAGGAGCGAAAGCAAGCCCGTTGGCCCAGATCACACGAGTGGAGGTGTCCGAATCGCGGGATCACGGGCTTGGCGGGCGTATTTTCACGCCTCCACTGTGGAGCCGCTAGCGCGCGGCGGCGATGCGGGCGAAGTCGTGCACATCCAGCTGCTCGCCACGGGTCCTGGGGTCGATCCCGGCCGCCGTCAGGAGTTCGCCGGCGCGCTCGGCCGAGCCCGCCCAGCCCGCGAGCGCGGCCCGGAGCGTCTTCCTGCGTTGTGAGAAAGCGGCGTCCACCAGGCCGAAGAGGACGTCCCGGTCGTCGGACGCCGTCGCGTCGGCCCGCTCGAAGGCGACGAGCGCGGAATCGACGTTCGGCACCGGCCAGAACACCGAGCGTGGCACGGCGGCGACCTTGCGTGCGGGGCCGTACCAGGCGAGCTTGACGCTGGGCACGCCGTAGATCCGGCTGCCGGGGCCGGCGGCCATCCGGTCGGCGACCTCGGTCTGCACCATGACGAGACCGGTCCGGAGGGAGGGCACCTCGGCCAGGAGGTGCAGCACGACGGGCACGGCGACGTTGTAGGGCAGGTTGGCGACGAGAGCGGTCGGCTCGCCCAGTTGTTCGCGGGTGACGCGCAGGGCGTCGGCCCCGACGACGGTGAGGTTCCCCGCGGCCTCGGGCCCGCGTTCGGCGACGGTCTTGGGCAGCCGTTCGGCGAGCTTGGGATCGATCTCGACGGCGACCACCCGGGCGCCGGTGGCGAGCAGCCCGAGGGTCAGGGACCCGAGGCCGGGCCCGACCTCGAGGACGACGTCGTCGGGCGTGACGTTCGCCAGCTCGACGATCCGCCGGACGGTGTTGGGGTCGTGCACGAAGTTCTGCCCGAGCTTCTTGGTCGGCCGCACGTCGAGTTCGGCCGCCAGCGCACGGATTTCGGCCGGTCCCAGCAGTTCAACCACCGCTGGAGCCTACTTGAACCCGGAATTCGCGTGATCAGAGGCGCGTCTCGCGTGATTGGGGGGACGACACGCGTGATTGGAGAGCCGACACGCGTGATTGGCGGGTCGACACGCGGAACGGCCCCCGTCCGGGGAGGACGGGGGCCGGTTCGAAGCGGTACTCAGGCCTTCTTGCCGCAGACCGGCCAGGCGCTGTAGCCGCCGCGGGCGTCGCGGACCTTCTCCGCGACCGCGATCTGCTGCTCGCGCGAAGCCTGGCTCGGCAGGTTCGCGTACTGGTCGCCGCCGTAGGCGTCCCACGTGCGCTTGTCGAACTGGAGGCCGCCGTAGTAGCCGTTGCCGGTGTTGATGGACCAGTTGCCGCCCGACTCGCACTGCGCGATGCGGTCCCACGCGGAGCCGTCGCCGATCGCCGGGGTCGGGGCTTCCTTGGTGCCGACGTGGACGATCTTCGGCTTCGGCTGGGTGATGACCTTCTCGGAGATGCTCTCCCGGCCGACCTCTTTGCCGTTCTTCTGCGTGACCTTGTAGGTCACTTCCTTCTCGCCCGGCGTGCCGGGGTCCTCGACCTGCGTCTTGCCCTTGGCGAGGTTCGGGTCGTCGACGCGCTGCTCGGGCGGGTCGATGGACTCCTTCTGGACGACCGTCGAGACGCCGGTGCGGCTGATGTGCACCTCGGCGCCGTCGGTCAGCTTGACGTCCAGGCCGCCCTCGGCCTGGTCCTCCGGGCCCAGGGTGAGCTTGTACTCGCCCAGGAACTCCTTCGTCGTCACGGCCGTGGTCTTGACCTGCTTCGGCGCGTTGCCGCCGTCGTACAGGGTGATGTTCTTGAGCGTCTTGATCTCGACGGTCGCGCCCTGCAGCGGCAGCTCGCCGCTCTTCGGCATCGACATCCAGGTGCCGGCCTTGTCCATCTCGGTCATCCCGAGCTGGCTCAGCGCGTCGCCGAGGTGGGTCGCGCGGACCCAGGAGGTGCGCTCGGCGCCGTCGACGATCAGCTTCAGCTGGCGGCCGCGCTCGAGCTTGATGACGCCGCCGTCGCCGACCTCCGCCTGCGGGGAGGGCGAGAGCGAGTCGTGCTCGCCGACGGACAGGCCCGCGTCCTCGAGTACCTCGCCGACGGTGCCGCCGAAGGAGTGCACGGTCTGCTGGTGGCCGTCGACGTCGACGGTGATGCTCTTGTTCATCGCCAGCGCGGCCGCGCCGCCGCCGGCGACGGAGATCATGACGCTGAGGACGGCGCCCTTGAGGAACCGGCGCTTCCAGACCTTGGTGGTCTGTCGGAGGCCCTCGTCCAGAGCCGCACGGCGCGCTTCGGGGGAAGCGGTGCGGTCCTCCTCGAGGCCGTCCGGGATGACGATCGGCGGCAGGTACGTCGTCTCGGCGTTGATGAGGCGGATCAGTTCGTCGACGTCGACGTCGATCTCGGCCATCATCGCGTCGGCATCGGGGCCGAGCGCGGCGAGGATGTCCTGCTGCGTGATGTTCGGGTCGTCGGAGAAGTCGAGCTGGCCGTACGCGGTGTCCTCGAAATGACCGCGTTCGAGGACGGCGGAGCGCGCTCCAGCCTGTCTGCTACCTGTCACCGGGGATCGTTCCCTTTCACGAGACGACGGTCGGGGGCGCCGTCTCTACGACTGGGCGTGACGATCGGCAACTGCTGAGCGCAGGTCCGACCGGCACGATCACGGGACAGTAACGGGTCGCGGCGGGTTGCGCAAACACCCCCCGGAGTGTCGTGATCTGGGTCACTCCATCAGGTGGACGAGCCGGGAACCCTGTTGTCGCAATGCGTTCAACCCGTTGTGACACTGGGGAGTCGGTAGACCCGCTCGGCGGTGGTCCGGACCGCTTCGGCGACTTCGTGGACAGCTTCGCCCCTGAGCGCCGCGAGGTGACGGACGGTGTAAGCGGCGCCGAACGGCTCGTTCGGCCGCCCACGGAACGGGTGGGGGGTCAGAAACGGCGCGTCGGTCTCGACGAGGTACTGCCCCGGCGGGCAGAGCCGGGCCGCCTCGTGGAGCCCCTTCGCGTTCTTGAACGTCACCGTGCCCGCGAAGGAAAGGACAAAGCCCGCGTCGACGCACTTGCGGGCCATTTCCGCGTCCCCGGAAAAACAATGGAAAATTACGGCATTCGGCGCACCCTCTTCGGCCAGGATGCGCAATACGTCGTCGTGGGCCTCGCGGTCGTGGATCATCAGCGGCTTGCCGAGCCGCTTGGCGAGGTCGATGTGCCAGCGGAACGCCTCCTGCTGGGCGTCGTGCGGCGAGTAGTCCCAGTAGTAGTCGAGGCCGGTCTCGCCGACGGCGACCACCCGCTCGTGCCCGGCCAGCCGCTCGATCTCGGCCTTCTCGGCCTCGCCGAACTCCTTGGTCCGGGTCGGGTGGATCGCGACGGCGGCCCAGACGCGACGGTCCCAGCCGGCGGCCTCCGCGGCCCAGCGGGCCGACGCGAGGTCGTCCGCGACCGTGACGACGCGGGCGACGCCGGCGCGCTCGGCGCGGTCGACCATGGCCGTGACATCGGCCGCGGTGACCGCGCCGCACGCGTCGAGATGGGTGTGCGCGTCCACCACCGACACCGGGAGCCTGTCCGGGACCGGCGGCAGCTCGCGCTTCTGATCACCCATGCGTTCTTCTCACTCCTTGATGATCGGCGCCCACTCGGGACCGGTCTCGCCGAGCGCCGGGTCGAGCTTGGTGAACAGCGGCGACGGCTTCTGCAGGGGCGTGCCGACCTCGATCGGCGTCGACTCCCACTTCGCCTGCTCGGCCGCGTAGTCGCCGGTGAGGATCGGGTTGACCCGGCCGTCGATGTCGAGGTCCTCGACCTCCTTGAGCTCCGGCTGGGCGGCCCAGACGCCGGTGCCGCCGAGGGCCTCGTGCACCTTCTGGGCCGAGTGCGGCAGGAACGGCGTCAGCAGCGTGTTGGCGTCCGAGACGACCTGCAGCGCGGTGTGCAGCACCGTGTCGCGCCGCGTGGGGTCGTCCTTGAGCTTCCACGGCTCCTGGTCGGAGATGTACTTGTTCGCCGCGGTGACGACCTTCATCGCCTCGGCCGCCGCCAGCTTGAACCGGGACCGGGCCAGGTGCGCGCCCGCGGTGCCGAACGCCTTGCGCGACAACGCTTTCAGCTCTTCGTCGGCCGCCGTCGGCGCCTCCGGGCGCGGGATGGCCCCGACGTTCTTGTGCGCCATCGAGATCGACCGGTTGACCAGGTTGCCCCACTCGTTGGCCAGCTCGAAGTTGGTCCGGCGGACGAACTCGTCCCAGGTGAAGTCGGTGTCCTGGGTCTCCGGGCCGGCGACCGAGATGAAGTACCGCAGCGTGTCCGGGCCGAAGTCGCGCAGGAAGTCCTCGACGTAGATCACGCGCCCGCGCGAGGTCGAGAACTTCGAGCCGCTCATGGTGAGGAACTCGGACGAGACGATCTCGTCGGGCAGGTGGAGGCGGCCGTACTTCCCGGGCTCGCCGCCCTTGTCGCCCTCGCCGTTGTGACCGAACAGCAGGGCCGGCCAGATCTGGGCGTGGAAGGTGATGTTGTCCTTGCCCATGAAGTAGTACGACCGGGCGTCGGCGTTGTTCCACCACTCCTGCCACGCGTCCGGGTTCCCGGAGCGCCGCGCCCACTCGACGCTGGCCGAGAAGTACCCGATCACCGCGTCGAACCAGACGTAGAACCGCTTCAGCGGCTGGTCGCGCCAGCCGTCGAGGGGGATCTTGACGCCCCAGTCGAGGTCGCGGGTGATCGGCCGCGGCCGCATGTCGTCGATCAGGTTCTTGGTGAAGTTGAGGACGTTCGGGCGCCAGTCGGTCTTCGTCGACAGCCAGTCGCCGAGGGTCTTGGTGAACGCCGGCAGGTCGAGGAAGTAGTGCTCGGTCTCGACGAACTTCGGCGTCTCGCCGTTGATCCGCGACTTCGGGTTGATCAGCTCCGCGGCGTCGAGCTGGTTGCCGCAGTTGTCGCACTGGTCGCCGCGCGCGCCGTCGTACCCGCAGATCGGGCAGGTGCCCTCGACGTAGCGGTCGGGCAGCGTGCGGCCGGTGGACGGGCTGATCGCCCCGCGGGTGGTCTTGGGCACGACGTAGCCGTTGCGGTGCAGCGCGAGGAAGATCTGCTGCGTGACCTCGGCGTGGTTGCCGGTGGTGGTGCGGGTGAACAGGTCGTAGGAGAGGCCGAGGCCCTGCAGGTCGGTGCCGATCTGGCGGGTGTACTTGTCCGCCGTCTCCTGCGGGGTCGAGTTCTCCTTGTCCGCCTGGACGGTGATCGGGGTGCCGTGTTCGTCGGTCCCGGACACCATGAGCACCCGGTTGCCGGCCATTCGCTGGTAGCGGGAGAAGACGTCGGACGGGACGCCGAATCCGGACACGTGGCCGATGTGGCGGGGGCCGTTGGCATAGGGCCAGGCCACCGCGGTCAACACAGGGGTGCTCATACCTTATTAGCCTACGGAGGGCGTCACGCGCGTTTTCGGGAGGGAGGTCCAGCCCGGGTCGATCTACCACGCCTGAAGAAGATGACCGCCGAGGACCTGCTGGAGCCAGCGGCAGGCGGAGCTGATGCTCGAGGAGCTGAAGGTCGGCAGGGGCCTGGGCACGCCGGAGCACGTCGGCGAGCTGTACCGGCGGTGGGGCGGGATCACGAACGCGAGCCACGCCTGGCCGGAACGCCTGATCGTGCGGCTCGAAGCGATCAGGCGGTCTGGTCGCGAAGGGTGTCCCGCAGGCGCAGCAGTGCGGCGCGCCGGGCGTGTGCCCGCGCCAGCAGCAGCCCGGCCGCCACGACGAGGACACCGCCGGTCAGGGCGGTGGCCAGGAGCTCGGCCGTGGTGCCGCGGGACGCGGCCACGGCCGTGCCGGCGGCGCCGGTGGCCAGGCTGACCGCGAGCGCGAGCCGGGCGCCCAGCACCCGGTCCCGGGCGAACAGCGGCCGCCGGCGGCTCAGCACCCACCCGGCGAAGGCGGCCCAGGCCAGGCCGACCGCGATCAGCGCGGCGAAGGCGGCCCGGGTGCGGGCGGGCAGCGGGTGCGGCTCGGTCACCCACAGCACGGTGAGCAGCGCCGCCCCGCACCCGCCCGCGAGCCCCACGGCCACGTGCCGCATCCGGGAGCGCAGCGAGACCTCCGCCGCCAGCGCGCGCTCCAGTTCCACCGGGACGGCCCGGTCCGTCGCGTCGTCGTGCTCACTCATGCCTCGTACCCCTTCTCCACCAGGGCCTCCCGCAGCATCCGGCGCGCGCGGTGCAGCCTGCTTTTGACCGTGCCCGGCGGGACGCCGAGCACCTCCGCGCAGCCGGCCAGCGGGAGGTCCTCCAGGTGGAACAGGATCAGCACCTCGCGTTCCAGCGGCGGCAGCCCGCTCAGGCCGGCTTCGACCTCCAGCGCGGTCAGGACGTCACCGAGGCCGTCGTCGGCCGTGGCCTCGTCCGGCTCGGCCTCGGCGGTCCGCGGCGCCCCGTACGCCCGGCGCAGGTGGTCGGTCACGGTGCGCCGGGCGATGGTGAACAGCCACGGGGCGAACCGGTCCGGCTCCTGCAGGCGCGGCAGCCCGCGCACCACCGACACCCACGCCTCCTGCGCGAGGTCGTCCGCGACGTGCGACGAGCCCACCATGCCCCGCACGTAGCGCCACAGCGGTCCGTGCCAGCGCCGGACGAGGTCGTGGAACGCCGCCCGCTCCCCGAGCTGGCAGCGCACCACCAGCAACTCGTTGCGCCGTTCCTCGCTCACCGCGTCTCCCCGTCTCACGTCGTGCGCGTCACCAAGACAGTCGGGGTTCCGGGCGGAAAGGTTCACCGCCGCGGTAATCAAATTTGACTAGTGCACTCTTCTGAGGCACAGTGTGCGACTCAATTAGTCAAGATGGACTACTGCGAGAGGGGATCTCATGATCACGGCACGCGGTCTCGAGCGGCGGTTCCGCCGCAAGGGCCGCACTGGGGGCGAAGTCCACGCGGTGAAGGGCGTCGACCTCGACGTCGAAGCGGGTGAGCTGGTCGGCTTCCTCGGGCCCAACGGCGCCGGGAAGACGACCACCCTGCGGATGCTGACCACGCTGCTGAAGCCGACCGCGGGCACCGCGACCGTCGGCGGCTGCGACCTCCTGTCCGACCCGCTGGGCGTGCGCAAGCGGATCGGCTACGTCGCCCAGGGCGGCGGCAGCGCGCCCGAGAGCAAGGTCGCCGACGAGCTGGAGCTGCAGGGCCGGCTCTACCGGATGAGCAAGGCCGACGCGATCGCGCGCGGCGCCGAACTCGCCGAGCAGCTCGACCTGACCGGGCTGGACCAGCGGCTGACCAAGACGCTCTCGGGCGGGCAGCGGCGCCGGCTCGACATCGCGCTCGGGCTGATCCACTCGCCCGGCCTGGTGTTCCTCGACGAGCCGTCGACCGGCCTCGACCCGCAGAGCCGCGCCAACCTGTGGGACCACATCCGCCGGCTGCGCGCGGAGCAGGGCGTCACGGTCTTCCTGACCACCCACTACCTGGACGAGGCGGACGCGCTGTCGGACCGCCTGATCGTGATCGACGACGGCCGGATCGTCGCCGAAGGGACGTCGGACGCGCTCAAGGCGCGGGTCAACGGCGACCGCGTCGAGGTGGGTGTCGAGCCGGAGCAGGCCGCGGACGCCGCGGAGATCGCCGGGCGGCTCGCGGGTGTTCAGGAGCTGTCCGTCGACGGCGGGGAGGTCCGGTTCCGGGTGCCGCGCGGCGACGTCGCGCTGCCGGAGCTGCTGCGGGCGCTGGACGCGAAGAGCATCGCGATGCTGTCGGTGCAGGTCCACCGGCCGACGCTCGACGACGTCTTCCTGACACTCACCGGGCGTTCGCTGCGGGAAGCGGAGGAGGCCGGCCGTGCTGCGTGACACCTGGCTGATCTTCCGCCGCGACATGCTGGCGGCGCTGCGCAACCCGACCTGGGTGCTGATCGGGATCATGCAGCCGCTGCTGTACCTGTTCCTGTTCGGGCCGCTGATGGTCCGGACCGTGCAGGACCAGGGCCTGACCGAAACGGCGGGCTGGATGCTGCTGACCCCGGCGCTGATCGCCCAGCTGGCCCTGTTCGGCAGCTCGTTCGTCGGCTTCGGGCTGCTGGCCGAATACCGCTCCGGCGTCGTCGAGCGGTTCCGGGTGACGCCGGTCAGCCGGGTCGCGCTGCTGCTGGGCAAGGTGCTGGCCAACGCGCTGCAGGCGGTGGTGCAGGCCGTGCTGATCATCGTGCTGGCCACGCTGGTGTTCCCGCTCGACGCCCCGGCGGGCGGCGTGCTGCTGAGCCTGGTGATCGTGTTCCTGCTGGCGGTGTCGCTGGCGTCGTGCTCCTACGCGCTGGCGTTGACGCTGAAGAGCGAGGAGACGTTCCCGGCCTTGCTCAACGCGGTGTTGATCCCGCTGCTGCTGCTTTCCGGCATCCTGCTGCCGATCACCGCCGGGCGGGCGCCGGACTGGCTCTACACGGTTTCGCGGATCAACCCGTTCCGGCACGTGGTCGACGTCGAGCGGAACAGCTTCGGCGGCGACTTCACGATGGACGCCCTGTTCACGGGCAGTGTCGTGGTGCTGGTGATGGCGGTGTTGTCCCTGTGGTGGGGCACCCGGACGTTCCAGCGCGAAAACGCCTGATCAACCGCGCGTTTGTCACTGCGGGTCCGTCCCCGGCGACGTATGGTGTGCTCTCCACCGACGTGCCGGGGGCGGACCGTGACAGAGCCGGAGAGTGAACTCGGCATTTCGCTGTCGCACCGCGAGCGGGTGGCCGACTGGCAGGCCGTGCGCGCCGCCCAGACCCGGTTCGTGTCGGTGACGATCAGCGAGAACGTCAACTGGAGCAACCCCGCCGCGGAGCGGAACCTGGCCGGCGCGCAGGAAGCCGGGCTGCACGCGGGCGGTCGGCACTACGCCCGGCCCGGCGCCGTGCACGACCAGGCGGACTTCTTCGTGCGGACGGCGAGCCGGCTCGGCGCGTTCGCCCCGGGCTCGCTGGCCCCGGCACTGGAGGTCGCGGCGCCGAGCGTCGACGACCGGTTCGTCAAGGCGTGGATCAAGCACGTCCGCCACGCGGCCCGCATCGAGCGGGTACTGGTTTACGCCGACCACGACTGCTGGGCGCACCGGCTGCACCCGGACCGCTGGGCCGACAGCGAGGTCGTGCTGTGGCTGATCCGGCACAACGGCATCCCCGGGCGGCCGGGCTGGTTCCACTCGCGGCTCGGCGTGCACCAGCACGCCTACGCCCCGGACGTCCCCGGCATCGCGGCGCCGGTGGAGCAGAACGCCGTCGTGTACCCGTTCACATTGGGCGACTTGCTGCTCTGACGTGTGGTGGTATGTCGCCATGCGCGTGACGAGCAGGGCACTCCGGACGGACGTGACGCCGGCGCACGCGTTCTCGGTGCTCGCCCACCACGCCGCTTCGCACGGGTTGCCACCGCCGGCCATGCTGTCCGGTGAGTGGTTTTCTTCCCGGGCGGTGATCGCGCCGTCGCTGGCGGTCGCCCCGTCCGCGTTGCCTTCCTTCGCGCCGGAGGTCGACGCCGCCCCCGGCGTGCTCGGCGGCGGCTGGTTCGGCTACCTGTCCTACGACTCGGCGGACCCGTCCGGCCGCACCGGCGCGCTGCCCGCGTCCGCCTGGGGCTGGGCGGACCACGTGCTGCGGTGGTCCGGCACGGGTACGTGCTACCTGGAGTCCCTGGACGGCGGCGGCCCCTCGGTGTCCACAATGGAGTCGCTGCTGGCTTCGCCCGTGCCCCCGGCGTCGTGGACGGCGGGGCCGCTGCAGCGTCCGCTGCCCTCGGAACACCGGGACGCGGTGAAGGCGTGCGTGCACGCGATCGAAGCCGGCGAGCTGTTCCAGGCCAACATCTGCGCCCGGTTCACGGGTCCGTTCTCGGGGTCTCCCGCGGCGTTGTTCGCGGCGGGGGTGTCTTCGCTGTCGCCCCGCCGCGCGGCCTTCCTGTCGGGGGCGTGGGGGTCGGTGGTTTCGTTCTCGCCGGAGCTGTTCCTCGCCCGTCACCGGCGTTCGGTGCGCTCGACGCCGATCAAAGGGACGCTCCCCCGCCGCGGGCCCGAGGACGACGGGAACGCCGCGCTGCTGCGGCAGTCCACCAAGGACGTCGCGGAGAACGTGATGATCACCGACCTGGTGCGCAACGACCTCGGCCGGGTGTGCCAGGTGGGGTCGGTGACGGTGCCGTCGCTGCTGCAGGTCCGCGAGGCGCCCGGGGTCTGGCACCTGGACTCGACGGTGACGGGCGTGCTGCGGCCCTCGGTTCCGGACGCCGCGTTGCTGGAAGCGACCTTCCCGCCGGGGTCGGTGACGGGCGCGCCGAAGATCCGCGCGCTGGACTTGATCGCGGCCTTGGAGCCGTGCGGGCGCGGGGTCTACACGGGCGCGATCGGGCTGGTGTCCCCGGCGGCGGGGCTGGAGCTGAACGTCGCGATCCGCACGTTCGAGATCGCCGAGGGCGCGATCGCCCTGGGCGTGGGCGGCGGCATCACGGCGGATTCGGACCCGGAGGCGGAGTGGCAGGAGTGCCTCCACAAGGCGGCACCCCTGGAACGCCTACTTGCCGGGGTCGAGCAGTAGCTTCCCGACCGTCTTGCGCGACCGCAGGGCCTCGTGCGCGCCACGGGCGTCCGACAGCGCGTACTCGCCACCCGGGATCGCCTTGAGCTTGCCCGCCTTCACCAGGTCGAACAGCTCCGTCAGCGCCGTCCCGAAGACGTTGCCCGGCAGCCGGAAGACGTGCGGGAGCCACATGCCGCTGATCGTCGTGCTGTGGCCGAGGATGTTGCGCAGCTCCACCGGCTTCGGGTTCTCGCGGCCCGCCATGCCGTAGAACGCCAGCCGCCCGAAGGGGGCGAGGGCGGCGATGCTCTGGTCGGTGGTCGTCCCGCCGACCATGTCGAGCACGACGTCGACGCGGCGGCCGTCGTTCGCCTCGATCAGGGCGGCCGTCATGTCCTCGGCGCGCGAGTCGATGGCGATGTCCGCCCCCAGCTCGAGGGCCAGCGCGCGCTTCTCCTCGCTGCTCGCGGTGGCGATGACGCGCCCGGCACCCCAGGCCTTGGCGAGCTGGACGGCGACCGTCCCGACCCCGCCGGCGGCCGCGTGCACGACGACCGATTCGCCTTCGGCCAGGTGGGCGTTCTTGCGGAGCAGGACCCACGCGGTCGTGCCCTGGACCAGCATGGACAGCGCGGTGAGGTCGTCGATGCCGTCGGGCACCGGGAACGTCGTGGCCGACGGCGCGACGGCCTTCTCGGCGTACCCGCCACCGCCGTTGAGCAGGGCGACGACCCGCTTGCCGTCCTGGGTGCCGACGACCTCGCCGCCGGGGACGAGCGGCAGCCGGGACGGCGCGAGGTAGGAGTTCTCGGCCTGGTGGGTGTCGGCGTAGTTGACGCCGATGCGCTCGACGTCGATGAGCACCTCGCCGGGCCCGGCCACCGGGTCGGGCAGCTCGACGGGAGTGAGCACCTCGGGTCCGCCGAACTCGGTCACCTGCACTGCGCGCATGTCGCGTTCCCTCTCCGTCGTGGTTGTGAGACATTCTGACATATGTCTCAGGAGTTCGAGGTGGCCCGTGAGTGGTTCCTGTCCGGCCGCCGGCTGGACATGGGCGAGCTGGCTCAGGAGCTGTCGATCAGCCGCGCGACGCTGCACCGGCGAGTGGGGTCTCGCGACCTGCTGCTGGGCGAGATCCTGTGGTCGCTCTCGGAGGTCACGATCGCCCACCTGTGGCCTTCATGCGCCGGCCGCGGCGCGGCCGGGATCGCGGACTTCGTGAGCGGGTACGTCCGGCTGGCGAACGACGCACCGCCGTTCCGCGACTTCCTGCGCCGCGAGCCGGAGCGCGCTTTGCGGCTGCTGACGACCCGCGCAAGCGTTTGCCAACGCCGGACGACGGAGAAGCTGGTCACCCTGCTGGAGGGCGAGGTCGCGGCCGGGCGGCTGGTCCCGCCGCTGCCGGTGCCGGATCTGGCTTACCTGCTGGTCCGGATCGGCGAGTCGTTCGTCTACACCGACGTGATCACCGGCGACGCCCCGGACGCGGCGAAGGCGCATGCCGCGGTGACGGCGCTGCTCACCTGACCCGCGCCGCCAGCACGGCGTCGTAAAGCTCCTTTTTGGACACCCCGGCCGCCGCGGCGACCTCCGCCGCCGCGGACTTCAGGCGCTCGCCGGACGCCACCCGGTCGGCCACCTCGCCCACCAGGTCCGCCACCGAAACCGCGCGCGGCTCGGCGCCCGAGAGCACCACCGTGATCTCGCCGCGCACCCCGTCCTCGGCCCACGCAGCCAGCTCCGCCAGCGTTCCCCGCTTCACCTCTTCGTACGTCTTCGTCAGCTCCCGGCACACCGCCGCGCGCCGGTCCGGCCCCAGAACCGCGGCCGCATCGGACAAAAGGGATGCCAGGCGGTGCGGGGACTCGAAGAACACCGCCGTCCGGGGCTCGTCGCGCAACGCCGTCAGCCAGCGCGTGCGCTCGCCCGGCTTGCGGGGCGCGAAGCCCTCGAAACAGAACCGGTCGCACGGCAAACCGGACAACGCCAGCGCCGTCGTCACCGCGGACGGGCCGGGCAGGCACGTCACCGGTAGATCCTCCGCCACGCACGCCGCCACCAGGCGGAAGCCCGGGTCGGACACGCTCGGCATGCCCGCGTCCGTCACCAGGACCACCGTTTCGCCCGCCTGCAACGCTTCGAGCAGCTTGGGGAGGCGCGCCGACTCGACGTCCTCGTAGAAGCTCACCACGCGGCCGCGCGGGGTCACGCCCAGCGCCGTCGCCAGCGACCGGAACCGGCGGGTGTCCTCGGCGGCGATCACGTCCGCGTCCGCCAGGGCCGAAGCCAGGCGCGGGGAAGCGTCGCGGACGTCGCCGAGCGGGGTGGCGGCGAGGATCAGACGGCCCTGGGTCACCCGGCCAGCCTAGGCTGATCAGCGGATCCGGACGACGGACGCCCTGCCTCGCCCGTAGGATCGCCCCGTGACCGCCGTGCTGACCCGTCCCGACGACGAAAGCGTCCGGCCGGACCCGGTCGAGGCGCTCCGGCCGCCCACCGACCGCGAGCTGACCCTGCTCGGCCGAGGCATGCCGGCCGACCGGCTGCGCGGCTGGGTCGTCACCCTGGTGCTGACGCTGATCGGCGGCATCGTCCGCCTGCAGAACCTCGGCGTGCCCACCGACAAGGGCAGCCCGGTCTTCGACGAGAAGCACTACGTCCCGCAGGCGTGGCAGGTGCTGCGCAACGGCGGTTACGAGGACAACTACGGCTACGAGCTGGTCGTCCACCCGCCGCTGGCCAAGCAGCTGATCGCGATCGGCGAATGGCTGTTCGGTTACAACGGCTGGGGCTGGCGGATCATGCCCGCGCTGGCCGGCACGCTGCTGGTGCTGCTGGTCGTCCGCGTCGCCCGGCGCCTGACCCGCTCCACGCTGCTCGGGGGCATCGCCGGCATCCTGGTGATCAGCGACGGCGTGCTGCACCTGCAGTCGCGGATGGGCATGCTCGACATCTTCATCGCGCTGTTCGTCTTCGCCGCGTTCGCCTGCCTGCTGGTGGACCGCGACCAGGTGCGCGAACGGCTGGCGACGGCGGTCCGCGAGGGCTGGGTCAACGAGTCCGTCTGGGGCCCCAAGCTGGGCTTCCGCTGGTGGCGGTTCGCGACCGGGCTGATGATCGGGCTCACCTTCGGCGTCAAGTGGTCGGCGCTGTACTACATCGTCGCGTTCGGGCTGCTGTGCGTGTTCTTCGACGTCGCGGCCCGGCGTGCGGCCGGCGTCGAACGGCCCTGGCTGGGCACGATCCGCCGGGACGTGCTGCCCGCGCTGTGGGCCATCCTGATCATCCCGTTCCTGATGTACTTCGCCGCGTACTGGGCCTGGTTCGCCAGCGAGACGGCGACCGACCGGCACTACACCGAGATCAAGGACATCGCGCCGGGCTTCTGGTCGTGGGTGCCGCCGGCGCTGCGCTCGCTCGGCGACTACACGGCGAACGTCCTGCACTTCCACGAAACGCTGGTCACGCCCAAGGACAACCCGCACCCGTGGGAGTCCAAGCCGTGGACGTGGCCGATGGGCCTGCGCCCGATGCTCTACAGCTACAACGGCGAAGTCACCGGCTGCGGCGAGGCCCGCTGCATCAGCGCGACGATGCTGATCGGCACCCCGGCGATGTGGTGGCTGGCGATCCCGATGCTCGGCTGGGCGGCCTGGCGCTCGATCTTCCGCGCGGACTGGCGCTTCGCGGCGGTCCTGGTCGGTTACCTCGGCGGGTACGTCTTCTGGTTCACCAACATCGACCGCCAGATGTACTTCTTCTACGCGACCCCGCTGGCGGCGTTCCTGGTGCTGGGGCTGACGTTGTGCCTGGGCCAGATCCTGGGCAGCGCGCGGCGCGGCTTCGAAAGACGTGGGACCGGTCTGCTCGTGGTGTCGCTGTACGTCGGGCTGGTGGTGGCGAACTTCGCCTGGCTGTGGCCGATCCTGAACGGCATCGCGATCACGAACGGCCAGTGGGAGGCCGAGCGCTGGCTGCCGTCCTGGCGGTAGCTCAGCCCGCGAAGTAGGCGCCCGGCGTGACCCCGACGGCGCGCCGGAAGGCGGCGACGAACGCGCTGGCCGAGCTGTACCCGACCCGGTAGGCCACCGTCTCCAGCGGCGTGCCCTGGGCCAGCAGCGGCAGGGCCGCACGCAGCCGCACCTGCGTGCGCCAGGTCCCGAACGGCATCCGGCACTCCCGGACGAAGATTCGCGCCAGCGTGCGTTCCGCGGCGCCGACGTCCCGGCCGAACTCGGCGAGCGTGCGGGCGTCGGCCGGGTTCGCCAGCACCGCGCGCTCGACGTCCCGCGCCCGGGCGTCGTCCGGTGACGGCACCACGATCGGCACCACGTCGAGGGGTTCCAGCAGGTCGAAGGCCACGGCTTCGGCGCGCAGCCGGGCGTCGGGCGCGACGCCGTCGCCGGTCAGGTACTCCAGCAGTTCCCGCAGCAACGGCCGGACGACGACGATCCGCGGTTCCGGCCACGACACCGGCGAGTGCGCCGGGTCGGCGTAGATGCCCCGCAGCGCGGCCCGCCCGAGAGCGCCGGTCCGGTGCCGCACGCCGGCGGGCATCCAGAGGGCCCGCGTCGGCGGGAGGACCCAGCCCGCGTCGCCTGCCTTGACCGCGACGACCCCGCGCGCCGACCAGACGAGCTGGTGCGCCGGGTGTTCGTGCCACGGGAACCAGGTCCCGGCGGGCAGGTCGAGCGCGCCGAGAAGCATGGCTTGGCTGTTTGGCGACATGAGTTGGCAGCGTATCGGCTACCGGCCACCCGCGCCCCGAAATAGCGTCGGGACCATGCCGATGAACCTCATCCACCGCAAGCTCTGCCGGTCCGCCTGGTGGGCGGACAAGATCGAGCGGCTCCTGAAGCCCTGGCTGGCCCGCCAGGACCTCGGCGACGACGTCCTCGAGCTCGGCCCCGGCTTCGGCGCGACGACGAACCTGCTGCTCGACGTGGTCCCGAAGCTGACGGTCCTGGAGATCGACCCGGCTTCCACCCAGCTCCTGCGCGAGAAGTTCGGCGACCGCGCCGACGTCCACGAGGGCAGCGGCGCCGAGATGCCCTTCGCGGAGGGCCGCTTCTCGGCGGTCGTCTGCTTCACGATGCTGCACCACGTCCCGACGACCGAGCTGCAGGACGCGATCTTCGCCGAAGCGGCCAGGGTCCTGCGGCCGGGCGGGAGGTTCTGCGGCACGGACAGCCAGCTCAGCTTCCGGTTCCGGCTGCTGCACATCGGCGACACGATGAACGTGCTCGACGCATCTACCCTGGCGCAGCGGCTGAAGAAGGCCGGGTTCGAGCAGGTCGAGGTGCAGACCCGCCCGAAGGAGACCGTGACGTTCTCGGCGGTCAAGCCCGGCTAGCGGCGGGGCAGCTGGCTCCCCGGCTGGCGCGGCACCACCCGCGTCACCGGGCCGTCCGCGGACTTGCCCGCCCGCGACAGCCAGCCCTCGACCTCGCGCCGCACCGCGTTCAGCGTCGGGCGCCGGCGTGGCTCCGGGTCGAGTGACGCCGCCAGCAGCCGCGCGTGCGCACTCCGCTGGGGCAGCCGCGACACCGGCTCCGCCCGGGCCGCCGCCATCAACGCCGCCATCGGTGTCTCGCGCGTCCCACGCGGCGGCTGGCCCGACAGCGCGTAACTGATCGTCGCCGCCAGCTGCCACGCGTCCGAGGCCGGCGACGCCGCCGAGCCCATCGCCTGCTCGGGGGCCACGAAGTCCGGCGTGCCGATCATCATGCCGGTCGCCGTCATCTTCGAGTCGCCCTGGCTGCGGGCGATGCCGAAGTCGATCAGGTGGGCCAGGCCGCTCGGGTCGAGCACGATGTTCGACGGCTTGATGTCGCGGTGCAGGACGCCCTTCTCGTGCGCCGCCGCCAGTGCGCCCGCCATCGTCGCCCACAGGCGGCCCGCCGCGACGTCGTCCAGCGGGCCCTGGCCGTCGACCAGCTCGGCCAGGGGGCGGCCCTCCAGGTACTCCATCACCAGCGCCAGGCCGTCCGGCTCCTCGGCCAGGTCGTACACCTTGACGCAGTTCGGGTGGCTGACCACGGCCAGCGCGCGGGCCTCGCGCTGCATGCGCTCGGCCGTGTCGCGGTCCGGCGCGTGCGCGATCTTCAGCGCGACCGTGCGGTTCAGCTGGGTGTCCACGGCCTGCCAGACCGTGCCGAACCCGCCCGCGCCCAGCTGCTTGACGCGCCGGTAGCGGCTGCCACCGGCGTTGCGGGAGCCCGGCGGCGGCGGGATCGGGCCCGGGGCCGCGGCCAGCATGCCCCCCGGCGGGGACGGCGGCTCGGGCGCGGACGCCAGCGCCGTCTTCGGGTACGGGCGGTTGGCCGGGGGCGGCGGTGGGGGCGGCGGGGTCGGACGCGGCTGGACCTGCGACGGCGGCGGGCGGTGCAGCTCCGGTTCGCGACGCAGCGGCGGCTCGTCCGGCCGGTCCGACCGGTTGATCACCGACCACGGCGGCGGCCCGACCATCGCGACCGGGATCAGCCCCAGCACGCTGAACGGCAGGAACCCGAGCCAGAAGTGCAGCGCGGTGTTCGCCTCCATGCCGACGCTGAACACGAGCATCGCGGCGAACGGGATCCAGAAGAACCGCGACGGCCACTTCGGGCCGCGGCGGAAGGCCGTGCGGCCCTGCAGCATCACGAAGAACAGCGAGCCGGCACCCAGCACGATGAACGCCAGCAGGTACACGAAGAACGGGAGGTCCTTGCCGTTCTGCGAGGACAGCACGTCGAAGACGGTCTGGCCGCCGCCCAGGTAGTCCCGCTGGTTGTCCACCCAGCAGCCACCGGGGCCGTTCAGCGTCGACAGCTCGGTCGCCGACAGCCCGGTCTTCGCCTTGCCGTAGGCCGCCTGGAAGACGCCCGAGACGCCGATGGCCAGCAGCCACGGCAGCACCAGCGTGCTGAGCAGGCCGATCACGCCGAAGACGCCCAGTGTCGTGGCGTCGTAGCGGTTGCCGGTGCCCTTCCGGATGATCGACACGGCGACCGCGCCGATCGGCGGGAGCAGCGCGACCAGCGCACCGGCCGCACTCGTGGCCCAGACCCAGTCGCCGGGGCAGAAACCCGGGCCGAACAAGGAATGGGCTAGCGAGAGCAACGCGCTCGCGAGTCCGTTCACCGCCGGGCTCCCCTCACTGTCCGTGTTCACTTCGTGGCCGTCACGCGGCGTTTGCCCGCGGTCCAGCTTAGGACGCTCCCGGGCTCCGTGAGGTTGCCGGGTCTTTCCGCGCGGGAATCCGGCGCGCCCGCCGCTCCCGCGCCATGATGGGACCGGCGGAACGTCCGACCCGAAGGAGCCGAGCATGGGCGCGTACTCCGAAGCCTACCGGCGCAGCCTGGCCGAGCGGGACGCGTTCTGGCTGGCCGCGGCCCAGTCGATCAGCTGGACCAGAGCGCCGGAGCGGGCCTTGGACGACGCCCGCCCACCCTTCTACCGGTGGTTCCCGGACGCCGAGCTGAACACCTCGTACAACGCGCTGGACCGGCACATCGAGGCCGGCCGCGGCGGCCAGGCCGCGCTGATCTGGGACTCTCCCGTGACCGGACGGCAACGCACCTACACCTACGAGGAGCTGCGGGACACCGTCGCGCGGTTCGCCGGCGCGCTGCGCTCGCTGGGGGTCACTAAGGGTGACCGGGTCATCGTCTACCTGCCGATGGTGCCGGAGGCCGCGATCGCCATGCTGGCCTGCGCGCGGATCGGCGCGGTGCACTCGGTGGTCTTCGGCGGGTTCGCGCCGAAGGAGCTGGCCGCCCGGATCGAGGACGCGAAACCCAAGGTCATCCTGGCCGCGTCCTGCGGCATCGAGCCGACGCGGGTGGTCGAGTACCAGCCGATCATCGAGGCCGCCCTCGGCATGACCGAGCACCAGCCCGACCACGTCGTCATGCTGCAGCGCGAGCAGGCACCGGCCACGGCCGGCCGCCACTTCGACTGGCGCGAGCTGGCGGCGGGCGCCGACCCGGCCGACCCGGTGCCGGTCGCGGCCACCGATCCGCTCTACATCCTCTACACGTCCGGGACGACCGGGAAGCCGAAGGGCGTCGTCCGCGACACCGGCGGCCACGCCGTCGCGCTCGCCTACTCGATGGAGGCCGTCTACGACGTCCACGCCGGCGACGTCTGGTGGACCGCGTCCGACGTCGGCTGGGTCGTCGGGCACTCCTACATCGTCTACGCGCCGCTGCTCGTCGGAGCGACGACGGTGATGTACGAGGGCAAGCCCGTCGGCACGCCGGACGCGGGCGCGTTCTGGCGGGTCATCGCCGAGCACGGTGTCCAGGCCCTGTTCACCGCGCCGACCGCGCTGCGGGCCGTCAAGAAGGTCGACCCGGACGCCCGCGAGCTGGCGAAGTACGAGCTGAAGCAGTTCCGGACGCTGTTCCTGGCCGGCGAGCGGCTCGACCCGGAGACCTACCACTGGGCCCACGAGAAGCTCGGCGTCCCGGTGGTCGACCACTGGTGGCAGACCGAGACCGGCTGGCCGATCGCGGCGAACCCGCGCGGCCTGGAGCCGATGGACGTCAAGGCCGGGTCCGCGACCAAGCCGGTCCCCGGCTGGGACGTCCGGATCCTCGACCAAGCCGGCGAGGAGCTGCCGCCCGGGCGCGAAGGCGCCATCACGGTCAAGCTGCCGCTGCCGCCGGGGTCGTTGCCGACGCTCTGGGGCGACGACGAGCGCTACCGCGAGGCCTACCTCTCCCGCTACGAAGGCCACTACCTGACCGGCGACTCCGGTTACTTCGACGAAGACGGCTACCTGTTCGTCATGGGCCGCACCGACGACGTCATCAACGTCGCCGGGCACCGGCTGTCCACCGGGTCGATGGAGGCCGTGCTGGCCGCCCACCCGGCGGTCGCCGAGTGCGCCGTGATCGGCGTGGCCGACCAGCTCAAGGGCCAGCTCCCGCGCGGGTTCGTGGTGCTCAAGGCGGGCGCGGGCATCGCGCCGGAAAAGCTGCGCGAGGAACTGGTGGCGATGGTCCGCCGGGACATCGGCCCGGTCGCCGCCTTCCGTGACGTGTCCATTGTGGACGCGCTGCCGAAGACGCGGTCGGGGAAGATCCTGCGCAAGACCATGCGCGCGATCGCCGACGGCCGCGACGAGGCCGTGCCCTCGACGATCGAGGACCCGAGCGTCCTCGAGGCCATCCGGGCCGCCCTTCGTTAAGAGCTGTTCCAAATGCCCCGGCTGGTCTGTACCTTTGCAGGGAGTCCCCGACCGGAGGTGCTTCGATGCGCTTGTCCAGAGCCGTCCTGACCGCGGCCGTCGTGAGTCTCACGGCCGCCGGCCTGCCCGCTTCCGCCACGGCCGCCCCGGCCGCACCCGAACGCGGCGTGACCGACGTCGTCCCGGCGCCCGTCTCGGCGAAGGCCGATCCGCGCGGCGACTTCCGGCTCACGCCGCTCACCGTCATCACCGCCGACCGCGGCGCCGGCCAGGTCGCGGACTACCTGCGCGGCCTGCTCCGCCCGGCCACCGGCTACCCGCTGCCGGTCGTGCCGCACGCCGCCGGCCTGCCCGCGATCTCGCTCGAGCTAAGCCACGACCCGCGGATCGGCACCGAGGGTTACCGGCTGAAGGTCGCGCGAGACGGCGTCACGCTGACCGCCAACACCGCCGACGGGCTCTTCGAAGGCGTGCAGTCGCTGCGGCAGCTGCTGCCGTCGGCGATCGAGGCCACCCGCGTGCAGCACCGGACGTGGACCGTCGCCGGCGGCACGATCCTCGACTACCCGCGCTTCGCCGAGCGCGGCGCGATGCTCGACGTCGCCCGGCACTTCTTCAAGCCGGACCAGGTGAAGCGCTACATCGACCAGATCGCCCAGTACAAGGTCAACACGCTGCACCTGCACCTGGCCGACGACCAGGGCTGGCGGATCGAGATCAAGAGCTGGCCGAAGCTGGCCACGGTCGGCGGCAAGACCGCGGTCGACGGCGACCCGGGCGGCTACTACACGCAGAAGCAGTACAAGGACATCGTCGCCTACGCGGCTTCGCGGCACATCACGGTGATCCCGGAGATCGACATGCCGGGCCACACGAACGCGGCGCAGTCGACGTACGCGGAGCTGAACTGCGACGGCAAGGCCGTTCCGGTCCGCACGGACACCGAGGTCGGCTACAGCTCGCTGTGCATCTCCTCGCCGATCACGTACGAGTTCGTCGAGGACGTCGTGCGCGAGCTGGCGGCCCTCACGCCCGGGGAGTACCTGCACATCGGCGGCGACGAAGCCCACTCGACACCGCCCGCGGACTACCTGACCTTCGAGCGGAAGGTCCAGCCGATCGTCGCCAAGTACGGCAAGAAGGTCACCGGCTGGCACGAGATCGCCAAGTCGGCCCCGCCGGCGTCGGCGGTCCCGCAGTACTGGGACTTCGGCGGCGACAACCCGGACGTCGCGGCGGCCGCGGCGCGCGGCAACAAGATCCTGATGTCGCCGGCGAACTACGCGTACCTCGACATGAAGTACAACCCGCAGACGCCGCTCGGCCAGGACTGGGCCGCGCTGATCGAGGTTCGCGACGGCTACAACTGGGACCCGGCCTCGCTGGTCACCGGCGTCGGCGAGAGCCAGATCGCGGGTGTCGAAGCGCCGCTGTGGACCGAGACGATCCGGACCAGCGACGACATCGAGTACATGGCGTTCCCGCGGCTGCCGGGGATCGCGGAGATCGGCTGGTCCCCGCGGAGCACCCACAACTGGGACGCCTACCGGGTGCGGCTGGCGAAGCAGAGCCCGCGCTGGGTGGCGCAGGGCATCGACTTCTACCGGAGCCCGCAGGTCGACTGGAAGTGACCTCAACCCAGGGTCCGGCTGCGGAGGTAGACGACTTCGCGGCCGGGCCCCGGCTTGACGAGCACCCAGAAGGTCGACCACCGGTCCGGCGCGTGGAAGCCGAAGTAGAGGTCGTACCGCACGCCCGCGTCGAGCACCCACCCGAACTGCCGCATCTCCGCCGGGTCGAACGGGGGGTTCTGTGGCCCGATCTCGTCCTGCGGCTTCGCCGGATCGACGCCGTACTGCCGCAGATAACCGTCCACACAGGACTTGGGCGCGGTGAAGGTGACCGCCAGCCGGTCGGTGAGCGGCGGCTGTACGTCGAACCGGAAGCCCTCCACCGGGCACGACGGGAGCGAGATCCGGTACCGCGCCGCGGCATCTTCCCAGCTCACCCCGCTTTCACTGCCCGGGTAGGCCCGCGGGTCGGGCTCCTTGCCGCAGCCGGCCAGAACGGCGGCCGCGGCAAGGAGCCCGAGAACGGCCGTCAGCGGCCGTGCACGCATCGCACTCCTCGCGGATTCATCGGTGCCCCGCAATGTCGAGCTTCTGGTTCGTGCTGCCCTGCACGGTGAAGTCCTGCGCGAGGCCGACGGTGGGCATCTGGGCCAGGTCCTTCACATTGTAGTCAACGCCGTGCACGGTGATCGGCGGCTTGTCGGGGTCGAAGTTGTAGGCCTTCTTCAGGTCCACGCGGTAGCCACCGGTCAGCTGCACCGTCCCGTCGCCGGTCACCTTGGCGGTGAGGTCGCCGGTGAGCCGGTACTCGAACGAGTGCAACGCGAAGATGTGGTCGGACACCTGCGTGAACTGCGAGCCGAGCCAGTTCGTGTCCAGCTTCAGCGCGCACGTGAAGCCGACCGGCCCGGTGCACTTGGCCGCGGCCTGCTTGGCGTAGGCCGCCAGCCGGGTGTTCAGTTCGCCCTGCCACTGTGGATCGCTGTAGAAATTGGCCATCTGATCGGCGCTGAGGACGTAGTCCTTGCCGCTCGCCTTCGCCCAGTGGTCGAACAAGGCGCAGGTGATCGGCCGGTTGTTGCAGACGAACAGCGCGGCCGCGCCCTGTTCCATGGTCAGCATGTTGATGTAGTCCTGCAGCCCGACCCGTTCCCACGGCGTCGGCTCGTGGTAGGCCGGGTGGCCCGCCTGGTCGTCGCTGTAGGGGTGCCCGTCGGGATCGGTCATGTCCGGCCGGCTGCCGCCGCCGGCCTCGGCGATCTCGCGCAGGTAGAGGTCGATCGTCCGCTGGAAGGCGTCGGCCGCGGCCTGCACGGCCTGGTCGCGGCTGAGGTTGGCGTCCGCGGCCGACTTGGCCGCGTCGGCCGCCGCCGTCCGCGCGTCGGCCGCCGAAGCCGCCGCGTCCGAAGCGGACGCCTGGGCCTTGTTCGCGGACTGCTGCGCCTGCTGGGCCGCCTGGTGGGCGGCGGCCTCGGCCTGCTTGGCCTGGTTCGCCGACTGGACCGCCTCGTCCGCCGACGCCTTGGCGTCCTGCGCCGACGCCGCGGCCTGCGCGGCGTAGGTCTTGGCCAGCTCGGCGGAGTCCTTGGCCTGCTGCGCGTAGCGGGCCGCGTCGTCGGCCGCGCCCCGCGCCACCGCGGCGGCCTTGGCCGCCTCGGCCGCGTTCTGGCGGGCCAGCGCCGCCGAGCGGGCGGCGTCGGCGACGTACCCGGCGACCTCGGCCCGGTGGGTGGCGGTCAGGGCGTCCCGCTGCCGCGCCCGGTACAGCCCGGATTCCAGGAACGTCCGGACGACGCCCGCCGGCCCGGCCAGCGCGGCCCGCGCCGAGGCGCGCACCTCCGGCCCGCCGGTCGAGACGGCCTGCGTGGCCAGCACCCGGTCGTCGGCCTCGCGGGCGGTGTACTGCCCGGTGCGCAGGAACGCCCGGACGTCGTCCGCGGTCCCGTCGAGGGCGCGCCGGCCGGCGGCCTGCACGCCGGGTCCGCCCGCCGCGATGATCTGGGTGGCGAGCACCCGGTCGTCGGTTTCGCTGCCCGGGTACCGGCGGTTGCGCAGGAAGTCCTGCACCTGCGCGTCGGTGCCGACCATCGCGGTCCGCGCGGTCGTCGCCTCGGCCGGGTGGGCGGTGGACGCCGCGATGGCCGCGACGCTGGCCCGGTCGTCCTTGCGCTCGGTGGCCGGCTGGACGGTGGTGACGAACGCCTTGACGTCGAAGTCGTCCCCGACCAGCGCCGTTTCCGCGGCGGAGCGGGTGAACGGGCCGCCGAGCTTGAGCAGGCCCGCCGCGGCCTTACGACCGTTGCGCGTCACCACGGCCGCGTCGGCGCCCGGCGTGCGCGCTTCGGTGAGCAGGCGCTGGGTTTCGGCGTCGAGCTTGGCTTCTTCGCCGGCGGTCCAGGTGGCGTCCGCCTGGGCGTCCGCTTCGGCGTCCTTGGCCGATTCGGCCTCGGCCGTCTCCTGGGCTTCCTGCTGGGCCAGCCGCTCTTCGTCGGCCTTGCGCGCGGTCGCGGCGACGGTCGCGGCGGTGTCGGACGCGGTCTTCGCATCGTTCGCGGCGGTGTCCGCTTCCCGCGCGGCGGCTTCGGCTCGTTCGGCCGCGTGGGCGGCTTCGCCGGCGTGGGCCGCGGCTTCCTCGGCGGCGGTGGCCGCCGCATCGGCGTGCGCGGCGGCCGAATCCGCGGCCGCGGCGGCCTGGTTGGCCGCCCCCACCGCCTCGTTCGCCAGCGCGGTGGCGGCGTTCGCCGCGCGGGTCGCCTCGGCGGCCTGTCGCTTCGCCTGCTGGGCCGCGCGCCGCGCCCGGTCGGCCTGCGCGCCGGCCTGCTCGGCGAACCCACCGGCGGCGTTCGCGGCGTCGCCGGCCGCGGTGGCGTGCTGCCCGGCCGCCGCGGCCGCCGTGGCGGCATCGGCCGCGGCGAAGGCCGCGGTCACCCCACCACGGGCGGCATCGGCGGCCCGGCGGGCGTTCCACGAGACCTGACGGGCGTCGACCGCGGCCTGCCGCGCCCGGTCCGCTTGGCCGGCGTCGGTGGCGGCCGCGGCCGCCGCGTTGCGCGCGTTCGTCGCGGCCTGCCCGGCCTGCACGGCCGCGGTGGCGGCCTGGGACGCCGCGCTCGCCGCGATCCGCGCCGATTCGGTGGCCGCGGAGGCCGCCCGGATCGCCGTCTTGGCCGCGTCGGCGGCTCGCCGGGCCGCGTCCGCCGCCCGGCCGGCCGCGGCGGCCGCGGTCAGGGAGTCGTTGCGGGCCGCCTCGGTCTCCTGGGCCGCCCGCTGCGCCGCCTGCTTGGCCAGCTCCGCGGCCTGCACGGCCTGGGCGGCGGCCTCCTTCGCGGCCTCCGTCTGGGCCGCGGCCCGCGTCTGCGCGTCCGCGGCGAGGTCCGCGAGCTGCGACACGGTCAGGGTTTCGTGGTCCTGCGCGACCGCGACCGGGTAGCCGGCGGTGAGGAAGCGCGAGATGTCTTCGTCGGTGCCGTCCAGCGCGATCTGCGCGGCCCGCTTGACCTGCGGACCACCCGCCGCCATCAGCTGGGTGACCCGCACGCGGTCGTCGCCGGCCTGGGCCCGCGCCCGGCCGGAGCTGAGGAATTCCCGCTGCTGCTCCGGGGTCCCGGCCAGCGCCGTCTGGGCGGCCCGCTTGACACCGGGGCCGCCCGCGGCCAGTGCCTGGGTGACCTGCACGCGCAGATCGTCGAGGCTCGGCTGCTGCCACCCGGTGTCGAGGAACGCCTGCATCTGCGGGACGGTGCCGCCGGCTGCGGTCTGCAGGGCGCGCCGCAGGCCCGGGCCCGCCCGCGAGACGAGCTGCGAGATGCGCACCCGCAGGTCCTGCTCGGCGGCGACGGCCAGCCCGGCGGTCAGGAAGGCGTGCACGTCGGCGTCGGAGCCGCAGAGGGCTCGCTCGGCGGCGGTCTTGACGCCGGGTCCGCCGGTCTTGAGCTGTTCGAGGGCCTGCGCCCGCTCGCTCGGCGGCGCCGGTTCGGCGGCGGCCGCGGGCAGTGCGGTGACTCCGGACAGGAAACCCACGGCGGCCAGCACGGCGGCCACGGGTCTGCGGAAGGATTTCATGTCTCGTCTCTCCCCTTTTTTGGGCACGACGAAATCGCGGAACCCGGCCACGCGGAAAACAGCGCGGCCGGACCGCGCGAATGGACGGAATACCGGTCAGCGGAACACGACCGGAGCGGCTCAGGACCGGCCGGAGCGCAATTCGACGAGCGGGGTGAAACCGTTCTGCGGGTCGGCACCCTCTCCGACCGGCGTGTAGGTGTTCTTGACCACGTCGGTGGGCGTCGCGGTGCCCTTGATCACCACGGTGGCCTTGAGCTCGTGGGCGTCGCCGGTGATCGCGAAGACGTCGGGGACGTCCATGGTCAGGTAGCCGGATTCGCCGGTGATGCGAAAGCAGAAGTAGGAGCGCTCGGCGATCCGGCTCCACACCTTGACGAGCGGGCCGCTCGCGGTGCAGTCGGTGAACAGGATGTGCCCGTCACCCTTGAGCAGCCGGATGTGGTACTGCGCGTAGATCGCGTCGGCGCCGGGGTAGTCGTACTCCTCGACGATCGGCGGCGGGACGTCGTCCGCGGCGGCGATTCCGGGAACGAACGGCAGAACGGCAGCGGAAAGAGCACCCGCGACGAGCGGGCGCGCGAACTTCTTCACAGTTTTCATCCCCCTGAAAAAAGGCGGCTTTCGCCGCCTCGAATCCCCGATCCGAAGCCGATCTTACGGAGACCACACCGGGGAAGTCAACGGGCGAACCCGGCGCACCGTTCGCTAACGCCCGGCGGCTTCGAGCCGCGCCCGGATCGCCCGCCGGGCCAGCTCGTAGGGGCGGGTCCCGCCGCCGAGGACGGCGTCGGCGTTGGCCGCGCGACCCAGCGCGTGGAGTTCGAAGGCCAGTATCTCGGCGTCCGCCTCGACGTGCCCGAGCGCGACCGCCTCCGCCGCGGTTTCCCGCAGGAAAGCGGCGAACGAGCCGCCCGCCGCCGCGACCGCGTCGTGCACCCGGCCCGGGCGCGCGTCGAACTCCGCGCCGACGTTGAAGAAGAAGCAGCCGCCCGGGAAGACGCGCTGTTCGGAGTAGGCCAGCCACTTCTCGCACACCGCGCGCAGCCGCGGCAGCCCGGGCGCCACCGCCCGGGCCGGTGTCACGACGTGCGAACGGAAGATCCGCAGCGCCGTGTCGATCGTCGCGAGCTGCAGCTCCTCCTTGGAGCCGAAGAGCGCGAACACCCCGCTCTTGCTCAGCTCCAGTTCGGTGGCCAGCCGTCCGAGGGAGAGCCCCTCGAGACCGTCGACCGAAGCGACGTCGACGGCCCGGCGCAGCACCAGCCGCCGGGTCGCGTCGCCGCGGGCGACCCGGCCGTCAGCCGGCACGCCGCGCCCGCCAGCGGTCCACAGTGGACTGGACGCCGCCGCGGTAGGACGCCGAGAGCGCGGGCGCGGCCAGCACGCGGTCGGCGAGGTCCAGCGCCGCCTCGACCTTGTCCTCCGGCAGCTGCCCGTAGTTGGCGAAGGAGACGAGGTACACCTCGGTGATCGTCGGCCCGTCCGCGCGCTCGACGAGCTCGACCGGCCCGGACGTCGGCACCGTGCCGGGCCGCAGGACGCGCAGGTACCAGCCGCTGCGCCCGCTGTCGATCATCAGCGGCGTGACGTCCTTGCGCCCGGTCTTCATGGCCAGCTTGAAGCACGGCTGCCGCGGCTGCGAGACCTGGACCAGCGCGTCACCCCAGGCCCAGACGTCCCCGATCCGGACGTCGTCCTCGGTGACGCCGGACAGCGAGACGTTCTCGCCGAAGCCGCCCGGCTCGGCGTCGAGACCGTCGGCCGCCCACGCCGGGTAGTGCTCGGCCGGGTAGACGTAGACCGCTTTGTCGACCCCGCCGTGCACGGTGAGGTCGGCCTGGCGGTCGCCGTCGAGGTTCAGCTCGGTCAGGTGCAGCTCCGGGGCGGTGACCCGCGCCTTCGTGATCGCGCTCAGCACCGGCCGCTCCCGCCGGTACCCCAGGACGCTCGGTTCCCCCACAAACACGCCGTCGACGTTCATGAGAGGAAGGTAGCACGATCGTTCGTTTATTTTTCTGGCTCCGCCGGCCGGCTTGTCCGCGGGTTAAGCGAACCGGCGGCCGGCAACGGAAGCCGGCCAACGACGTCACCAGGCCTCCCCCGCCCCTCATCCCAGCTTTCTCTTCAGCCGGCGGAGGGGCGGGGGCGGTCGGACCCGCTCTGCCGCGGCAGAGCACCTCGCCGAAGCCTCCCCAGAAACTCCCTAAGCCGAAGTGCCACATCACGGTGACATTTGGCCCTAGGGCGACCGAACGGCCCTTACAGCTTGCCACCTGCCAGCCCGCCAACTGATCTTTTCTGCCGCCGCAGAAAAGATCAAAAGCTGTCCTCGCCGGACGGGCAGGCTCCGGGATGACCTCCGGGAGCGCTGCCGTCTCACCTTCTGGAGGTGGGCCGCTGGGTGGTCATCCCGTCGCCTGATTGAGGCCTTTCACGGCCTCAGGCGACGGGATGACCACCCAGCTCCTTTCTTGGGTGTTGTTCGGGCCGTCACGGCTCGAGGTCGGTCCGGCCCTGGCCGGTCGCCATGTCGAGCGGCACCGATGCCTGGTCGTGGACGATCACCCAGTCGTCGCCCGTCTTCCGGAAGACGAAGGTCGCCCGGACCCACATGCCGTCCGTCACCACCCCGTTCTTCAGTGTTCCGCTGACCCTGCCGAAGCCGTGTCCGACAGCGAGGTTGCCGCTCGTCGTGATGGTCAGGTCTCGCAGCTCGTAATCCACCTTTTCGAAGACCGTGAACACCCTCGCCCAGTTCTCCAGCTTCGCGTCGGTCCCGACGTGCTGCAGCGGTGGTTCGACGTCGAAGGACACCACGTCCGGCGCGTAGACCCGCCGCAGGGCTTCGAGGTCCTTGTTCCGCAGCCCGTCGATGATCGCGTCGAGCCTGCTCCGGATCGCCGCTTCCGCGTCGCCGCCCCGCAGCGGCGCCAGCGCGGTGCTCCAGGCGACGACGTGGTCGAGCAGGGTGTCCAGCGCGGTGAGCTGGTGGTCGCCCGGCTTGAAGACAGCGTGGTTCTCGAACTCCGTCGCCAGGGGCAGCGTCACCTGCGGGGCCACGTCGGCCAGCTGGAGTGCGCCGCAGACGAGCCGCAGCTGCTCGACCGACCGGGCGCCGCCGACCCCGCCGTACGAGACGAAGCCGGCCGCCTTGCTGTTCCACTCCACGTAGACGTGGTCCAGGGCGTTCTTGAGCACCCCGGGCACGGAGTGGTTGTACTCCGGCGTCACGAAGACGAACCCGTCGCACGACGCGACGACGGCCGCGAAGGCCCGGGTGCGCTCGTCCTGGTACTGCCCCGAGAAGCCCGGCGGCTCTTCGAGGTGGGGCAGCGGGTGTTCGCGCAGGTCGATCACGGCGAACTCCGCGTCGCTCCGGCGCGCGGCGCGCTCGTGCACCCACCGGGCGACCTGGTCCCCCACGCGGCCGGGGCGGGTGCTGCCCAGCACGATTCCGATCTTGGTCATCGTCTTCTCCCCTGTTCGGTTGCCTTCGAGCGGTACGACGAAGCAGCCGCCGGGAACGTCAGGCCCTGACGTTCCGGCAGGCTGTGTCGTCGGAGGAGTCATGACAACGCCATCGGAACCGGTCGTCGCCGAACGACGTCACCTGGTCAACCTCGCCTACCGGCTGCTCGGCTCGCTGACCGAAGCCGAGGACGCCGTCCAGGAGACCTACGCCCGCTGGTACGCCCTGTCGCCGGCGCAGCAGGAGGAGATCTCCTCGCCCGGCGCGTGGCTGACGACGGTGGCCGGCCGCATCTGCCTGGACGTCCTCGGCTCGGCGCGGGTCCGGCGCGAGCGGTACGTCGGCGAGTGGCTGCCGGAACCGCTGCCCGACCAGCCCGATCCGGCCGACCGGATCACCCTGGACGAGTCGGTGAGCATGGCTTTCCTGGTGGCGCTCGAAGCGATGACGCCGGCCCAGCGGGTGGCCCTCGTCCTGCACGACGTCTTCGGGTACTCGTTCGCCGAGGTCGCCGAGACCACCGGCCGGACACCGGCGGCGTGCCGCGAACTCGCCTCCGCGGCCCGCCGCCGGATCCGCGCCGACCGGCCCGCCGTCTCGGTCGGCCGCCAAGCCGGTCTGGTACGGGACTTCAAGGAGGCCTGGGCCGCCGGCGACATCGGCACCCTCGTCGGGCTCCTCGACCCGGACGCCACCCTGACCGCGGACGGCGGCGGCCGGGTCCGCGCCGCGATCGCCCCGATCGAAGGTGGCGAACTCGTCGCCCGGTACGTGGCGGAGCTGGCCTCCTCCGGCGAGCTGACGCTCGAGGAGCGCATGGTCAACGGCCGCCCGGGCCTGGTGCTCAGCCGCGGCGACGAGCTGGCGGCCGTCTACTCCTTCGCCGTCGAGGACGGCCGGATCACCCGCATCTGGGCGATGCGGAACCCGGAGAAGCTGGGTCCCTGGCTGGGGTGAACGCCGAGTAGACACCGTCTACACAAGTTTGATAGACAGTGTCCACAAGGTGAACCACGGGTTACGGAGATCGGGATGAGCTACCACCGTTTCGTCGTCGTCGGCGACAGTTGCGCCGAAGGCCTCGACGACCCGTACCCGGACCAGCGGCACTACCGCGGCTGGGCCGACTTCGTCGCCGCCCGGCTGGCCGAGGACGAGCCCGGCTTCCGCTACGCCAACCTCGCCGTCCGCGGGCGCCGGCTCGACCAGATCGTGCCCGAGCAGCTCCCGGCCGCCCGGCGCCTCGAACCCGACCTGGTCGCCCTCTTCGGCGGTGGCAACGACGTCATGAGCCGGGGCTGGGACGCGCGCACGGTCGCCCGGCGGGTCGACGCCGCCGTCCGGGCCTGCACCGACATCTCGCCCGTCGTCGTCACCTTCACGCTCAGCGACGTCTCCCGCCGGATGCCGCTGGGCAGCCGGATGCGGCCGCGGATCATCGCGCTCAACGACGCCATCCGCGAAGCCGCCGTCAGCTACGGGGCTCAGCTCATCGACCTGTGGCCCGACCAGGCCGTCACCGATTCGCGCTACTTCGGCGCCGACCGGCTGCACCTGTCCGCTCACGGGCACCGACGGCTCGCCGCGTACGTCCTCGCGCGGCTCGGCCTCGATCACGATCCCGCCTGGCTCGCGCCCCTGCCCGGCAGCGCCGCGCCCGGCAGCCGGCGCGCCGACCTGCAGTGGCTGCTCCGGGAGGTGCTGCCGGTCGCCGTCACGCGCACGCGCAACCGGCTGATCGGCCGCCAGCCCGGCGACGGCTTCTTCCCGAAGCGCCCCGACCTGCTCCCGATGACCCTGGACGAGGCATGGGCACGCGGCAACGCCTGATCACGACGGCGTCGGAGCTGCTCGCCGACGAAGGCGTCGGCGCGGTCACCCTGCGCGGGATCGCCAAGGCGGCCGGGGTTTCCCACGGCGCACCCCTGCGGCACTTCTCGGGCCGCGCCGAGCTGCTGTCCGCCGTCGCGACCCGCGGGTACGCCGAGCTGCTCGCCCGCCGGGAGACGCTGCCGGACACCTCCCCGCGGGAGCGGCTCACCGCGGCTTGCCACAGCTACCTCGACTTCGCGCTGACCAACCCGGCGATGTTCGAGCTGATGTTCCGCCGCGACCTGATCGACCCGGACGACCCGGCACTCTCGGCCGCGGCGAGCGCGGTGTTCGACACCTTCGCCGTGCTGGTGGCGGCGGTGCCGACCCGGGTCGCGCGGTCCGGTGCCGACCTGCGGCTGGTCGCCGCGTCGCTGTGGGCCGCGCTGCACGGCCTCGCCCAGCTGTGGCTGTGGGGCGGCCTGGCCGGGGCGAGTTTCGCGCCGTCGCCGGAAGCGGCGCTGGCCGTCACGCTCGACGCCTACCTCGGCTGAGGAGCGCGTCGAGGTCCTGCTGAACGGCGATCACGGCCGGCAGCGAGCTGAAGCCGAGTTCGCGGTTGACCCGGATCATGTGCGCGTTCTCCACCCCGGTGGTGGTGCTGATCCGCCGCAGCCCGGGCCGCTCGGCGAGCAGCCACCGGATCATGTGCGCCTTGACGCACCGCCCCAGGCCGTGCCCGCGGTGCCGGGGGAGCACCGCGGTGTCCCGCTGGTAGCCCCAGTCCGGCCGGCGCGGGTGCACGCACACTTCAGTGAACCCGGCGACGTCTCCGGTTTCCTCGTGGACCGCGGCGACGATCCGTTGTTCGAGGCCCTGCGACCGGGCTTCGGCTTCGGCCGCGCGCACCCGCTCCGCCGTCCACGCCGGCCACTGGTAACCCGAGTCCCCGAGCGGGGCGTCGTGGATCGCCGCCCGTGCGCCGGCGTAGGAATCGAGCAGATCGCCCGGGGCCGCACCCGCCCACCGCACCACCCGGTATCCCACCGGGACGGTCACCTCCCAGCGCGACCGCTCGCCTTCGGCGACGACCAGGGCCTGCCGCACGATCGTCCGCACCGGCCGGAAGCCGAGCGCCTCGGCCCACGGCTCCCCGGCGGATCCCGCGGCAACCTGCCACCCTTCGACGCTCCGGCGGTCCCGCGCGCGCAGTTCCGGCAGCACTGCGTGCAGCAACGCGGTGCCGATCCCCGAGCGCCGCGCGGCCGGGTGCACGACGACGTCGATCAGCCCGATTCCGCTGTTTTCGGCCTCGAGGAAGTGCACCTCGGCGAACGCGACGAGCTCGTTGCGGCGGTAGGCCACCCACTGGGCGGCTTCTCCCATCCCCGGCAGCGGCCTCGTCAGCCGTCCGGCCAGCTCACCGAGCGGCAGCACGGGTTCACCGGGCCGGTCGGTTTCCCGGCTCGCCGCGAGCACGGCGTGGTAAGCGGCGAATTCCGCCTCGGCGGCCGACAGCGGGGCGAAGCGTTCGATCGTCACCATCCCCCCAGTGTCCAGGCCGACACGCCGACCCGGTCCCCGCACCCGAACACCTGATCGAATACCCTCTCGGCATGACCGAGTCAGACCCGCAGCTCGAGCGCATCCGCAAGCTGCTGGCCAAGGCCGAAGACCCGGCGGTCACCGAGGCGGAAGCCGAGGCGTACAACCAGAAGGCCGCCGAACTCGTCGCGCGGTACGGCATCGACCAGGCGATGCTCGTCGCGTCCGGGGCCGGCAGCGACGAGATCGGCACGCTGAAGATCCCGATGAACGACCCGTACAGCCGCGACAAGGCGAGCCTGCTGACCTCGGTCGCGTACCCGCTGCGCTGCCGGACGCTGCTGCACCGCCTCGGCCAGAAGGTCGAGAGCGTCACGGTGTTCGGCTTCCGCTCCGACCTCGGCCGGGTGGAGCTGCTGTTCACCAGCCTCCTGCTGCAGGCGAGCACGCAGCTGACGCGCGTCCGGCCGGACGGCTTCTTCCCCGGCGAATCCCTGGCCGCGTACCGGCGCACCTGGCTGCACGGCTTCGCACGCGCGGTCCACGAACGGCTTTCCCACGCCGAACAGGAGGCCGTCCGCACCGCGGTGCCGGGCGAGCGGTCGGCGGAACTGGTGGTCCGCGACCGCGCGCAGATGGTCCAGCACGCGTTCGACTCCGAGTACGGCGACCTGCGCGCCGCCTCGCCCCGGCGGCTGTCCGGCAGCGGTTACCTCGACGGCCACGACGCCGGCACCCGGGCCAACCTCGACCCGGCCGCACTGACCCGGCGGCGCAAAGCCCTGCGCTGAGTCGCCCGGTTGCCGCTATCGCGGCGGTGATCGCTTCCGCTTGTATGGGCGCATGCGCGTTGTCGATCTTGCCGGCCGCCCCGACCTCCTCGACGCCGCACTGGCCCTCGGCGACGTCGGCGGCCAGTTCATCTACCAGGGCGTGAGCGGCCGGATGATCACCGGCGAGCGCTTCCTGCGCCACTGGGCGCGGTACTTCCTGATCGCCCTGGACGACGCCGGCACGCCGATGGCCCGCGCCCTGTCGGTCCCGCTGGCCTACCCGGCCCCGGACCGCACCGAGCTCCCGGACCACGGCTGGGACCAGGCGATCGAGTGGGCGGCCCACGACATCATCGACGGCCGCGCGCCGAACGCGTTGTGCGCGCTGGAAGTCGTGATCGCCCCGCACCTGCGCGGCACGGGCCTGTCGGCCCCGATGCTGAAGGCGCTCAAGGCCCGGGCGACAGAAACGGGCCTGCGCAAGCTGATCGTCTCGGTCCGTCCGATCGGCAAGGAGGCCGAGCCGGCGGTCCCGATGCCGGAGTACGCGGCCCGCCGCCGCCCGGACGGCCTCCTGGCCGACCGCTGGCTGCGCACCCACGAGCGTCTCGGCGCACGGGTGGTGAAGGTGTGCCCGTTCGCGGTGACCCTCTCGGGATCCTTGTCCGACTGGCACGACTGGACGGGCGTCAAGCTCCAGGAAGGCGAAAACTTCATCCCGGGCGGCATCGCCCCGGTCCACGCCTCGACCGCCTACGACACGGCGACCTACGTCGAGCCGAACGTGTGGATGGAACACCCGATGTGATCTCGGGGATCACCCCGATGGCCAGGCCGCCGACCACCTGCTAACTTTTGTTGGCATGTGGACGACGGGTGACGAGCTCCTGCGGCAGCTGGGCGCCCTCGGCAACCCGCACCGGCTGCGGATCGTCGCGGCCCTGCACGCCGAACGCACCTACGTCAGCAAGCTGGCCCGCGAGCTGCGGATCAGCCGTGCGCTGCTGCAGGTCCACCTGCGCAAGCTCGAAGCCGCCGGCCTGGTCACCGCCAGCTTCGAGGCCGGCGAGGACGGCAAGACGCTGCGGTTCTACGAGCTGACCCCGTTCTCCGTCGTGCTGACGCCGGAGGCGATCGCGGCCGCCGCGCCGACGCTCACCACACCGGATTCCGTCCACGGGGACGGCGAGGAGGGACGGACATGAACTGGCACCAGTGGCAGGAGATCATCGGCGTCACCGGGGTGTTCGCCCTGCTGTCGATCGCGATCGTGCAGCTGGCCTCGACCTGGCGCGCCAAGGCGAAGCTGGCGCGGGAGCACGAATACCGGGCGCTGGCCGAGAAAGCCGTCCGGACGCAGGAAGAGACCGAACGGCAGCTCAAGGACGTCCAGGACCGGCTGCGCTCCATCGAACGCGTGCTCAAGGAGGTCGACTGAAGTGAGGCCCTGGGCCACCGAGCGGCAACTCGGCGGCCCAGGAAGAAGAAGCAATCACCTCGCCCGAGGGCGAGCTCTCATCGGATCACTCCTTCACGGAAGGACCTTAGTTCATGCTGCCCGCAAAAACGCCGGTGGTCGAGACCGTGACGAACTGGTCGTTGCGGCACCGCGCCGCCGCGATCCTCGGCTGGCTGGCGCTCGTCGCGCTGGCCTGGGCCGTCGGCACGTTCGTCCCCGGCACCGACGCGCGGTCGAGCCCGGCCGGCGACGCCGGCACCGGCCAGGCCGTCCTCGACCGCCAGGCCACCCGCGAACCCTTCTGGGAGAACGTCCTCGTCCAGCCCCGGTCCCCCGAGGCCACGGCCGACCTCGTGACCACCTTGACGACGTCGGGCGCGGCCGCGGACATCCGCTCCGAAGTCTCCGCCGACCACCGGTCGGAACTGGTCACCTTCCGGATCACCGGCAGCGGCCCCGAAATCCGGGCCAACCTGGCCACGGCGACGGCAGCCGTCGACACCGTCGCGACCCGGCACAGCGGCGTGCGGCTGGCCCAGGCCGGCGACCTCAGCGTGTCCGGTGCGGTCGACAAGAGCATCAAGGAGGACATCGGCCGGTCGGAGGCCCGCTCGCTCCCGATCACCGTGCTCATCCTGCTGCTCGTGTTCGGCTCACTGGTCGCGGCCGCGATCCCGGTCCTGCTGGCGGCCACCACGGTGGCCGCCACCTTCGGCTTTCTGTCCGTTGTGGACAATGCGATCCCGGTCAACAGCGCGACTTCCGCGATCACCTTGCTCATCGGCATGGCGGTCGGGGTCGACTATTCGCTGTTCTTCCTGCGCCGGGTCCGGGAGGACCTCGAACACGGCACCGACGAGTCCATCCGGATCGCGGCCCGGACGTCGGGGCACGTGATCGTCGTGTCCGGGCTGACCGTCGTGCTGTGCGTGACCGGCCTGCTGTTCACCGGCCTCGACAACCTCCGGGGCCTGACCGTCGGCACGGTCCTGGTCGTCGGCCTGGCCGTGCTGGCCGCGGTGACGGTGCTGCCCGCGACGCTTTCCCTGCTCGGGTCCCGCGTCGACCGCGGCCGCATCCCGTGGCTGGGCCGCCGCCGCCTGCGCTCCCGGTTCTGGGCCGGCGTGGCCGACGTGGTCACCCGGCGGCCCGCGGTCTGGAGCGGGCTGGCCACCGCCCTGCTCGTGCTGCTCACCATGCCCGCGCTGGGCATGCGGCTGCAGGACCCGGCACCGACCGAAAGCCTGCCGCGCAGCATCCCGGTGATCGACGCCGCCGTGCGCGTCCAGGAAGCGTTTCCCGGGGTCACCATGCCCGCGCACGTCGTCCTCTGGAACACCCGTGGCGGCCCGGTCGACACCCCCGCGCTGCGTCAGGCGATCGGCGAACTCACCGCGGAGGTCCCGCGCCCGGCCGTCGTCGTGCCGGTGGATGATGCACTCGTCGTCCGGATCCCGCTCGGCGGCACCGGCAACGACGAAGCGGCGAGCCGCACGCTCACGACGTTGCGGGAAACCCTGCTGCCGCGGACGGTCGGGCGGATCGACGGGGTCGGGTACGCGGTGGCGGGCCGGACCGCCGAAGCACACGACTTCACCGAGCAGGCGATCGCCCGGGCGCCGTACACCTTCGGGTTCATCCTGCTGCTCGCCTTCGTGCTGCTGCTCGTGGTGTTCCGGTCGGTCGCGGTGCCGGTGGTGTCGATCCTGCTCAACCTGCTGTCGGCCGGCGCGGCCTACGGCGTGCTCACCCTCGTGTTCCAGGACGGGTTTCTCGCGCCGCTGCTGGGTTTCACGCCCTACGGCGGGGTGCTCGGCTGGCTGCCGTTGTTCCTCTTCGTGCTGCTGTTCGGCCTGAGCACCGACTACCACGTGTTCATCCTGAGCCGGATCCGCGAGCGACGGCTGTCCGGCGCGCCGGTCCGGCAGGCGATCGTCGAAGGCACCGCGCGCAGTTCCGGCGTGGTGACGAGCGCCGCGCTGATCATGACTGGGGTGTTCAGCGTCTTCCTCAGCCTCGCCGCGATCGAGTACAAGATGCTCGGCCTCGGCATGGCGGTCGCGATCCTGCTCGACGCGACGATCGTCCGGGGTGTCCTGCTGCCCGCCGCGCTGGCCCTGTTCGGCGACCGGCTCTGGCGCCGGGAGGAATTAGCACTCCTTAAAGATCCGTCCAGAACTCTTCACTTGTCCTGACGGGTCCGCTTCGGCACGATTGATCTCATGAACGGTGGACGGGGCGCCTCGGCCCGGATAGCGGCCCTGGCCCTGCTGTGGGGCTCGGGTTTCCTCTGGATCAAGCTGGCCCTGACCGGGCTGAGCCCCGTCCACCTCACCCTCGTCCGCTGCGCCCTCGGCGCGCTGACGCTGCTGGGCCTGGCGTTCGCCGCCCGGCAGCGGCTGCCGCGGGACCGCCGGACCTGGGCGCGGCTGATCGTCGCCGCGTTCTTCTGCAACGCCTTGCCGTTCGCGCTGTTCGGCATCGGGGAACGCACCGTCGACTCCGGCGTCGCCGGCGTCATGAACGCCACCACCCCGCTGTGGTCGCTGCTGATCGGCGTGGCGCTCGGGACGGAACGGCGGCTCAACCCCGCGCGGCTGCTCGGGCTGGCCCTCGGCTTCGCCGGCATCGTGGTGATCTTCGCGCCGTGGCACCGGTCGGGGTTGCTGAGCACGGGTGCGCTGGCCCTGCTCGGCGCCGGCCTCAGCTACGCGATCGCGTTCGCCTACATGGCCCGGAAACTGCCGCCGGACGGCGCTCCGCTCGCGCTGTCGGCCGCGCAGCTGATGACCGCCACCGGGCTGACCGCGCTCGCCCTGCCGGTCGCGGGCACGGCGCCGCACCTGACGCTCACCGCCGTCGTCGCGGTGACGATCCTGGGTGTCTTCGGGACCGGCATCACCTTCTCCCTGAACTACCGGATCCTCACCGACGAAGGCCCGACCGCCGCGGCGACCGTCGGCTACCTGCTGCCCGTGGTGTCGGTGGCGCTCGGCGCGCTCTTCCTCGGCGAGCCGCTGTCGCTCCGGGTCGTCGGCGGGATGGCGGTCGTACTGGTCGCCGTCGGCCTGACCCGGTGGCAGCCTCAGGTGCGGGCGAACTGCCCGGCGAGCTCGGCCGGCGGCCTGGCCACCCCGAAGTAGTCGCCGGTCGCCAGCTCCGCGCCGGCCGTGCGCCACCAGTCCGCCTGGTCCTCGGTGTGGATCCCGTCGACGACGAGCGTCGCGCCGACCTGCCGGACCAGCGGTACCAGTGCGCCGAGGAACGTCGAGTCCGACCACGCCTGCCACTCCGCGAGCCGCCGGTCGACGCGCACGATGTCCACCGGCAGGTCCTCGATCGCGCGCAGGTCGTCGGGCCCCAGCCCGAACTCGTCGAGCATGACGTGCACGCCGAGGTCGGCCAGCGCGGTGACGTTCTCGATCACGCCGGAGACCGGCAGCGCGCCGGCCGGGACGCCGAGCATCAGCTGCCCGGGCGGCAGGCCGGTGTCGCGCAGCAGCCGCGTCACGCGCGTGCCGAGCGCGTCGTCGGACACCTGGTGCCCGGTCAGGCCGGCGACCATCGGGAGGCCGAAGCCCGCGCGCTGCCGCCACCATTCGCCCTGCCGGCCTGCCGCGCGCACCAGCCAGTCGCCGAGCGGCAGCATCAGCCCGGTCGACTCGGCGAGCTCGACGCAGCATTCGTGCGAAAGGGCCGTGTCGTCCGGCCGGTTCCAGTGCAGGCGGGCTTCGACGCCGGCGACTTCGCCGTCCGCCAGCCGCGCCATCGGCCGGTACCGCACGCCGATCTCGCCGTGCTCCCAGGCACCCGCCATGCCGACGGCCACCGCCTGCGTCCGCCGGTCGTGGGCGTCGGCGTCGCGGTCGAACATCTTCCACTGGCCGCGCCGGCGCTCCTTGGCCCGCCGCAGCGTCTGGTCCGCCTGGCGCAGCAGTTCGAGGGGGTCGATGCCCTTCGCCGGCCGGTGCACCACCCCGGCGCTGGCCGACAGCGCGAGCCCGTGGCCGTCGACGAAGAACGGCTCGGCGAGCTCGTCGTTGATCGCGCGGACGATCGTGTCGATGTCCGGCGTCGATTCGGTGTTCTCGACCAGGATGCCGAACTCGTCGCTGTGGAACCGCGCGATCATCGCGTTTTCGCGGGCCATCACCGCCTTGAGCCGCTGCGCGAAGTGCACCAGCAGCTGCTCGCCGACCCGGCGGCCGAGGCTGTTGCAGACCATGCCGAACGCGTCGAGGTCGACGTGGAACAGCGTGACCCCGTACGCCGGATCGGCGCGCCGCAGCGCCGCTTCCAGGTGCGTGCCGAAGTACTGGCGGTTCGGCAGCCCGGTGAGGACGTCGTGCAGGGCCTGGCGGCTCAGCTCGCCCTGCAGCAGCATCAGCTCGGTGCCGTCCTCGATCACGACGACGAAGTGGGACGGCCGGTTTTCCGCGTCACGCAACAGGGACGCGGTCAGCGAGATGCGGACGACGTCGCCGTCCTTGCGCAGCAGCCGTTCCGACTGCCGGATCCGCTCCTTGCCGCCGTCCAGCAGCGCCGTCATCGCGTCGCGGAGGACCTCGACGGACTCGGGGTGGACGACGTCGTACAGCACCGAGCCGGCCAGTTCGCCCGCCGGGTGCCCGAGCATCTCGGCCAGCGCCGCGTTGGCGCGCACGATCCGGCCGTCCAGCGCGACGACGGCGATGCCGCTCGCCGTCGACGTCACCACCTCTTCGAAGCGCGCTTCGCTCTGCCGCAGGTTCCACTGGGCGTCCCGCACCGCCTTGATCAGCGACAGGTGCATGATCTCCTGCTGGTCGAGGACGCTGCGCTCGTGCGCGAGCAGGAAGCCGCAGGCCAGCGCGCCGAGCGCGGCCACGACCCGGTCGGCGGCGCCGTCCACCTCCTGGAGTTCGGGCAGTGCGGGCAGGCCCTTGCCGAGGACGTCGAGCGTGCACCGCAGTCCGGGCTCGCCGACGTAGCCGAGCGCGACCAGCCGAGCGCCGATCCGCTCGGCCGGGGTCAGGTCCGGGGACGTCCGGCGCAGGGCGTCGCAGAGCGTGCCGACCAGATCGCGCAGTTCCGCGTCGAGTTCTTCGCGGCTCAGCGACACGACGGTCACGCCGCTGAGCAGGTACGCCCATTTCCGGGCGAGCAGCACCCGCTCGCGGCCCGCATCGGGTGCGAGGGGCTGATCCGGCTGGGATTCGATCATCGGCATGAGGGCGTCCGCCATCAGATCCTGCGGCCGATTCCGCAGGAAAGCGCGATGGGTACGGTTATATCGGCACCCGGCGGAACGAATCCCGGTGATCGTGTCACGAAGAACACCTTCTCGATGAGGCTTGTTTCAGCCGTCGGACGGAAAGAGCTTAGCGATTCCCGGTGGTCCGGCTACTGGGCCATCCGCGTGAGCCCACACCACCCGATCGGGCACTGTCCCGTTCGACCGGACAGGCCTACCGTGAGCCGTCTCGTTGGGAAATCCACACAATGGCGCAACGAGGAGTATGCATGAGCGTCCCGGTCGCCCCCAGCCGGTGGCCTTTTCTCGGCCACACTCCGGCGCTCCTCCGGCAGCGCTTCGCATTCACCGACTCATTGCCCGCCCACGGCGAGATCGTCAAACTCTATGTCGGACCCGCGCCCGTCTACTTCGTCGCGAGCCCGCGATTGGCCCACGAAGTGCTGGTCAACGAAGGACCGAAGTTCCGCAAGGGCGCAATGTTCGACAAGTTCCGGCCGTTCGTCGGAAACGGCTTGGTGCTTTCGAACGGCGACTTCCACCTGCGGCAGCGCCGGTTGATGCAACCGGCGTTCCACCGCGACCGCCTGGCCGCCTACGCGGAGATCATGCGGCGCGCGGCCGCGGACCTGAGCGACTCGTGGCGCGCCGGCGAAGTGCGGCCGATCGACGACGACATGCAGAGCCTGGCCGTGACGATCGTCGGCGAAGCGCTGTTTTCCACCGAACTGGGGAAAGCGGCGATCGCCGAAGCCCGCCGCTCGATTTACGTGATCATCCAGCAGGGGATGATTCGCGCGTTGTCGCCCAAGTTCGTCGAAAAGCTCCCGGTGCCGGGGAACCGGCGGTTCGACGAGGCGATCGCCCGGATGCGGGGAATCGTCGTCGAGGTGATCCGCGACTGGCGGCGCGCCGGCACCGACCACGGCGACCTGCTGTCGACGTTGCTGCTGGCCGGCATGACCGACGAGCAGGCGCGCGACGAGGCACTCACCCTGCTCACCGCGGGCATCGAGACGACGGCACTGGCCCTGGCCTGGACGTTCCACGAACTCGGCCGGCACCCGGAGATCGAGGCGCGGGTCCACGCCGAGCTCGACGAGGTGCTGGGCGGCCGCCCGGTCACCATCGAGGACCTCCCCCGCCTGACCTACACCCGGCAGGTGGTCGACGAGGTGCTGCGGCAGTACCCGCTCTGGATGCTGATGCGCCGCACGCTCACCGAAGTCGACCTCGGCGGCGTCCGGCTGCCGGAGGGGGCGGAGGTGATCGTCAGCCCGCACGCGCTCCACCACGACCCCACGTCGTTCGCCGACCCCGAGCGCTTCGACCCGGACCGCTGGACCCCGGACCGGGCGGCGGCGGTGCCGAAGGGCGCGTTCGCACCGTTCGGCGCGGGCACCCGGCAGTGCATCGGGAACCGTTTCGCCCAGAACGAAATCGTCATCACCCTGGCCACGGTGGCCGCCCGCTGGCGGCTGGTCCCGGTGCCGGGCAAGCCGGTCCGCGTGAAGTTCACGTCGGCCGCGTACCCGGAAAGCCTGCCGATGACGGTGGTTCCCCGCTAGCGCAGGCCAGATCCTGGACAGATCCGGGACAGTTGGCGGCGATCCGTGCCGGTCCGCCCGCCCGCGTAATACAAACGGGCCGCAGGCACGAGACCACCGGGGAGTGCGCATGCGGGTCGTGGCGGTCATGAACTACAAGGGCGGAGTGGGCAAGACGACGCTGACGGCGAACCTCGGCGCGGTCGCCGCTAGCCGCGGCCTGCGGGTCCTGCTGCTCGATCTCGATCCGCAGACCAACCTGACGTTTTCGTTCTTCTCCATCGACGACTGGCACGAGCGGCTGGCGGACAAACGCACGATCAAGCAGTGGTACGGCGCCGAACTGCCCGGCCGGGACATCCCGCTGGCCCAGCTCGTCGTGTCGCCGGAACGGGTGAACAAGGTCCTCGACGGCACCGGCGGACGGCTCGACCTGATCTCCTCCCACCTCGGCCTGATCGACATCGACCTCGAACTCGCCGCCCTGCTCGGCGGGACGACCACCCTCGACGGCTCCAAGCGGCGGTTCCTGGACCTGCACGGCTGCCTGCGGCAGGCCTTGGCGGACAGTTTCTTCGCCGAATACGACCTGGTCCTCATCGACTGCGCCCCGAACTTCGGGCTCGTCACCAAGACGGCGATCGTCGCGAGCGAGCGGATCCTCGTCCCGGCGAAAGCGGACTACCTGTCCACCCTGGGGCTGGACTACCTCGGGGGCAACTGCACCGGCCTGGTCGAGCAGTTCAACGACTTCGTCCACCACAAAGGGGGCAGTCACGGACACAAGCCGATCAATCCCGAGTTCCTCGGCGTCGTGTTCACCATGGTGCAGTTCTACGCCCAGCGGCTGACGGCCGCCCAGCAGAAGTACGTCGACGAAGCGCAAGCGAACTCCCAGGTTCCGGTGCTGAAGAGCTACATCCGCAACAGCACTCCCCATTTCGGCGACGCCGGCGAAGACGGCGTGCCGGCCATGCTTCGCGCCACCAGCCGCGACAACGTCGTGCGGGAGTTCGACGAATTCGCCGACGAGGTCCTCGGCGCCCTTTCCCTCTCCGGAGATCGCCGGTGAACGACCTGAAGCGGCTCGCCGCCCTCCAAGCGCGGGTGTTCGAATTCCTGGAGCAGCAGGACGAGGCCACGCTGGAAGCGATCATCGACGGCACTGCTCAGCTGACCGTCGACGGTGCGGCCGAGCCGCCCCAGACCCGCGCGGGCTTGGAGGCGAAGACGGTGCCCGAGCTCAAGGTGCTGGTGAAGAACCGCCGGTTGGGCCCGTACAGCAAACTCACCAAGCGCGAACTCATCGACCGGCTGCTCGGCGCCGGCTCCAGCGCCCCCGTCGCCGCGCAGCCAAAGGCCCCCGCCGCTTCCCAGCCGGTCGCGAGCCCGCCGCCCGCACCGCCGCCGGCCGCCGCGCGCCCCGGCGTCGACGCGGCCGCCATCGCCGCCCACCTGCGCGAAACCGAAACCGAAGAGGAAGGCGCCGCCTACCTCGAGGCGCAGCACCTCGACCGGGACAGCCTGCTCGCCGTCGCCACCGAGCTGCAGCTCACCCGGGTGGACCGCCTGAGCCAGAAGGAACTGAAACGCCGGATCCTCAAGCAGGCCATCGGCGCCCGGCGCAAGTTCGCCGGGCTGCGGAAGTGGTGACCGCCGACGGCCGCTCGATGTACCTGATCGACGGCCGCCGCGTCACCGTGCCGGACCTGCTGGAAGCCGGCCTGCTGGCGCCCGGGGCGAAGCTCAGGTTCGAGCGCAAGCGCGTCGGCGCGACCTTCGACGCGACCGTCACCGCCACCGGCAAGATCCGGCTCGAGCCCGACGGCGAAGAATTCCGCTCGCCCTCCCGCGCGGCGATGGTGGCCGCCGGGATGCGCGCGGTCGACGGGTGGCGGGCCTGGGTGGTGGTGGCCGAGCAGCGCCTGCTGGATTCGGTGCGCCAAGACTTCCTCGACCAGGCGATCTCCGCCACCGATCGGCAGACCGGGGACCAGCGCGTCCACGAGCGGTTGCGGCAGGCCCGCACCCGGGCCGACCAGGGCGATCCCGAGCGCATCACGGTCCGCGACCTGCTGAAGCTGTGGGGCGTGACCGACCGCGGCGACCAGGTCGGCCGGATCGAAGCGGGCCTGGCCAACCACGGATTGGTGACGTCCCCCGGCTTCCGCGCGGTCACCCTCGACACCGTCGTCACCCTGACGACGCCACCGGAGGAGCCCGAAGAACCGGCGGCCCCCGACGTCCTGCCGGCCACCGAAGACGACGAAGGCGGCGGCGACCTGGACGTCCGCTTGACGGTGGGCAACCTGAAGCCGGTCGAAGGCCTGGCGTTCATCGGGCCCAACGGCTCGCTCGAAGAAGCCATCACCACGATGCTCCTCAACGACTTCTCGCAGCTGGCCGTACTGAGCGGCCCGCGCAACCCCCGCGGAGCCGTGACGTGGCGCTCCATCGTGCAGGCCATGCACAGCAAGCCCGGGGCGAGGCTCGCCGACGCGATCGTCCACGCCGAGGTCGTCGCCTACGACCGCGACCTCTTCGATGTCCTGCCCACCCTCCAGCAGCAGGAGTTCGTGCTGGTCACCGACGAGAGCCGGGCCGTGCAGGGCATCGTCACGACCTCCGACGTCGCCCGGCGCTACGGCGAGATGGCCACGCCGTTCTTCCAGCTGGGCGAGCTGGACCAGACGCTCCGCTGGATCATCCGGTGCGAACTGGACCTTCCGGCCGTCCGGCCCCTGTGCGGCCGCCCGGTCGACAGCTTCGACCACCTGACCTTCGGCGACTACCAGCGGATCCTGGAGAACAAGGACGCCTGGAACCGCATCGGCTGGCCCCTGGACCGGCCGGCGTTCATCGCCCGCCTGAACGAGATCCGGCAGATCCGCAACAGCGTCATGCACTTCCACCCGGACCCGGTCTCCGCAGACACCGTCGAGAAGCTGCGGCACTTCAACAGCCTGCTGCACCGCTACCGCACCCGGGCCTAGGAGGCCTCGAGCACCGCAAGATCACGCACGGCGTAACGGTGGTGCTCGGCCTCCTCCTTCAGCACGACCTTGAGACAGCGCCGCACGACGTACTCCTGGTCGGGATACGGGTCGGCCGGCTTGCGGCCGCACACCCGGTCGAGCTCGGCCTCGGTGAGCCCGTCGACCACCCGCCGCATCGCGGCCATGCGGGCGAGCCGCGGTGCGAGCACCTCGTCGAGCGTCGGAGTGGCTTCGAGGGTGAGACCGAGCTTCGCGGCCGCGTCGGGCGACATCCCACCGGCCGGAAAGCCCAGTGGGTGGTACGGCGCTTCCTCCTCGAGCACGGCGTTGCCGAGCCAGGCGTCGCACGCGAACAGCAGGTGCCGCTGGGTTTCGACGAACGACCACTCGCCGTCGACCCGCTCGTGCAGTTTCGCCTCGGGCAGCAGCCTCGCCCGGTCGAGCGTCGCGCTCCACAGGTTCTCGACGGCGTCCCAAGCCGCCCGGTAGTCCTCGGGCGAAGCCGCCTCCCGCGCCAGCACGCGCGCGGGGTGCCTCCGGTCGAGCTCGGCCTCGACGTAAGCGGTCACGTCGACGTCGTTGACGACGAGGCGCTCGAAGTCGCCGCCGAGGTAGACGTCGCCGCCGTAGCAGTCGACGATCTTCAGGCCGCTCACCTCGCAGTCGCGGATCTCGAGGCCGGCGAGGTCGCACAGGTGGATGCGGGCACCGCGGAACTGGTCGCTCTGGGTGTATTCGGAAACCATCGGAGCAGTCTCCTCCTCCGGCGGCTACCGCGTCCGCGGATCCTGCGACGGATCGGCGTACATCGGCGGGCACCCGTGTTCCACGGCTTCGGGCCGCAGTTCGTAGTGCCACGGTTCGTTGCGGTAGATCTGGCACAACCCGTACCGGGCGCCGTGTTCGGCCAGCCACCTCCGGGCGGCGGGCGGGCCGATGTCGACCGCCTGGCCCCGCACGTGCGCCGACCTGTCCGGGGTCGTCACCCAGCGGGCCGCGGCCGCTTCCGAGCCGTGCTTCGCGATCCCCTGGCGGCGCAGCTGCTCCTGGTACGCCCAGGAACGCCACCCGCCGTTGACGACGAACGACACCCCGTCGGCCGCGGCGGCCACCGCGGCCCGGCGGAGAGCGTCGAGCAGGCCGGGGTCGAGGTTCGCCACGGCCGGGGAGTCGTCGAAGACCGGCAGGCCGTCCGGGACGGCGCCGTGTCCCCGGCCGAGGAACGTGCGTTGACTGGAGGTCATGGCGGCCAGTCAAGGCCGCGCGGTGTTGCCGGCACGTACGCGCTTTCCGATATGCGCCCGATATGCACCCGCTCGTAGCATCGGCGGGGTGCGTGTCTTGATCGTCGAGGACGAGCCCTACCTGGCCGACGCCATCCGGGACGGCCTCCGGCTGGAGGCCATCGCGGCGGACACCGCCGGCGACGGCGACACCGCGCTGGAGCTGCTGAGCGTCAACACCTACGACATCGCCGTCCTCGACCGCGACATCCCCGGCCCGTCCGGCGACGAGATCGCCCGGCACATCGTCGCCTCCGGCAGCGGCCTGCCGATCCTCATGCTCACCGCCGCCGACCGCCTCGACGACAAGGCCACCGGCTTCGGCCTCGGCGCCGACGACTACCTCACGAAGCCGTTCGAACTCCGCGAACTCGTGCTCCGGCTCCGCGCCCTCGACCGGCGGCGCGCGCACAACCGGCCGCCGGTGCACGAAATCGCCGGCCTGCGCCTGGACCCGTTCCGCCGCGAGGTCTACCGCGACGGCCGGTACGTGGCCCTGACGCGCAAGCAGTTCGCCGTGCTCGAAGTCCTCGTCGCGGCCGGGGGCGGGGTGATCAGCGCCGAAGAACTGCTGGAACGGGCCTGGGACGAGAACGCGGACCCGTTCACCAACGCCGTGCGCATCACGGTGTCCGTGCTGCGCAAGCGGCTCGGCGAACCCGGGATCATCGCGACCGTGCCCGGCGTCGGCTACCGCATCGACACCGGCGACGAGGACCGTGGCTAGGGAACCGGGGTTGAGCGCCCGCCTCAAGCTCACCCTCAGCTACGCCGGGTTCGTCATGCTGGCCGGCATCTTGCTGATGGGCGCCGTGCTGGCCTTCTACCTGTACTTCCTGCCCAACGGCTGGATCATCACCGAGGGCAACTTCTGGATCAACCGCTCGCGCCTGGTGCGCGCGTTCGTCCCGTTCATGGCCGTCGTGATCGTCTTCCTGCTGGTGTTCGGGCTGCTGGGCGGGTGGGTCCTCGCCGGCCGGATGCTCGACCCGCTGACCCGCATCACCGACGCCACGCGCGTCGCCGCCACCGGCACGCTCTCCCACCGCATCCGCCTGCCCGGCCGCGCCGACGAGTTCCGCGAACTCGCCGACGCCTTCGACACCATGCTCGCGCGGCTCGAGACGCACGTCGCCGAGCAGCGCAGGTTCGCCGCCAACGCGTCCCACGAACTGCGCACACCGCTGGCGATCACGCAGAGCCTGCTCGACGTCGCCCGCAACGACCCCGAGCGCACCACCGACGAACTCGACGAACGCCTTCGCGTCGTCAACACCCGGGCGATCGAGCTCACCGAAGCCCTGCTGCTGCTCAGCCGCGCCGAGCAGCGGGCCTTCAGCCGCGACCGCGTCGACCTGTCCCTGGTCGCGGAGGAAGCTGCCGAAACGCTCCTGCCCCTCGCCGAGAAGCGGGGCGTCACCGTCGAGACGTCCGGCGACGCCGCGCCGACCCTCGGCTCACCGGCGCTCCTGCTGCAGCTGACGACCAACCTGGTGCACAACGCGATCGTCCACAACCTGCCCGAGCGAGGCGCGGTGTGGGTCACGACCGGCGCCGAGCCGGGGGCGGTGGTGCTCACCGTGGAAAACACCGGCGAGCACCTCCCGCGGCCCCTGGTGGCCACCCTCGCCGAGCCCTTCCAGCGCGGCACCGAGCGCATCCGCACCGACCAGGCGGGCGTGGGCCTCGGCCTGGCCATCGTCAAGAGCATCACCCAGGCCCACGACGGAACGCTGACGCTGATCCCGCGACCGGCGGGCGGCCTCCGCGTCACCGTCCGGCTGCCCGGTCACGCGACGGGGAAGTCGAAGTAGGTGTCCGGGTAGGGCTCGTCCTTCAGGCCGTAGTGCCACCATTCGCGGTCGTAGGCGGCGAACCCGCAAGCCTCCATGATGGAACGGAGGCAGGCGCGGTTCCCGGCTTCGGCCTGCGGGATCCCCCGGGCACCGTGGTGCGAGATCGCGTCCATCAGGTCGTGGCCGCCGCCCATGGACGCGAGCTCGCCGGTGTCGAGGTGGTAGAGCGTCAGGTCGACGGTGCTGCCCCGGCTGTGGCCCGACTTCGCGGCCACGTACCCCTTGGCGAACATCGCGCGCCGGTCGATGTTCGGGTAGTGCCACAGCTTCGTGCGGCCGTCCTCGGGCTGGTCCACCCAGCGCAGGAAGCATTCGACAGCGCGCTGCGGGCGGTAGCCGTCCCACAGCACCAGGCCGAAGCCGAGGGAGGCGGCCTTCTCCTGCGCTTCGCCGAGGGCGGCGCACAGAGTCGTCGTCCCGGCGATCCGGTTGACGAGGTAGCCGTCCACCGGTCTGCCGGTGAAGTTGTCCCAGGTGGCGTACTTGGCGTCCCAGCGGATGCCGGGCACCAGCTCGTCCACGAAGGCGAAGTCGTCGTTCACCGCGCCACCCCGGCGACGATCCGGTCGATCAGCTCCGAAAGCGGCACCCCGGCGGCGGCCATCATCCGCGGGTAGCGGCTGTAGGACGTCAGACCGGGCAAGGTGTTGACCTCGTTGAGGACTACCGTGCCGTCGTCGGTGAGGAACATGTCCACCCGGGCCAGTCCCCCGCACCCCAACGCGCGGTAGATGGCTTTCGCCGTCTCCTGGACGCGTGCGCGGGTTTCCGCCGGGATGTCGGCGGGCACGATCGGTGTCGAGTTCTCGGAGCCGGTTTCGGGCGCGTCCTCCTGGTGGATCCGGAAGAAGCCGTGGGAAAGGGCGATCCGGTCCACCTCCCCGGCGAAGAGCTCCGGGCCGCGGCCCAGGATCGCGCACCCGACCTCGCTGCCGGCCACGGTCTCCTCGATCAGCACCTTCGAGTCGTACCGCGCCGCGGTCGCGATGGCCGCCGCCAGCTCGTCCGCACCGGACACCTTGCTGACGCCGAATGACGAGCCGGAACGGGCCGGCTTCACGAAAACGGGATAAGTGAGCCCTTCGACGTCCTCGCCCGCCTGAACGGTCCGGAAGTTCGGCGTGGCGATGCCCGCGCTCCGGGCGACGACGTAGGCGAGTGATTTGTCCATGCACAGGGCCGAACTCTGGACGTCGCAGCCGGCGTAGGGAAGGCCGGAGAGTTCCAGCAGCCCCTGGATCGCCCCGTCCTCGCCGAGCTTGCCGTGCAGCACGGGCAGCACCACGTCCAGCTCGATCGTCTCGTACTTCCCGTCTTCCAGGACGAGCAGCCCGGGAACGCTCCGGTCCGGCGACAGAACGACGGTCCGCCCGTCTTCCCAGCCCGCCTCCGGTCCGTCACAGAGCTTCCAGGCCCCGGTCTTCGTGATCCCGACCCAGCTCGGTGCGTACTTCCCGGTGTCGAGGTGTTTCGCGACCTCTTGCGCGGACTTGACCGAGACGGGGTGTTCTTCGGAACCGCCCCCGAAGATGATCCCGAGCCTAACCTTGGCCATGCCGTTCCCCGCTTTCGAATTCCAGGCAGTTGACGATGGAGTTTTCGACGGTGTCGCGCAGCGCGTGGTCCGTGTAGTAGGCGGTGTGCGGACTGACGAGCACGTTCGGCAGTTTCTGCAGCCGCACCAGCAGTTCGCTTTCGACGGGCCGTCCCCGCCAATCGGCGTAGAAGACGCCTTCTTCTCCTTCGAGGACATCGAGTGCGGCCCCGCCCAGCCGGCCGGTTTCCAGCGCCTCGACGAGGGCTCCGGTATCGAGAAGCGGCCCTCGCCCGGTGTTGACGACGAACGCACCGGGCTTCATCAGCTCGAGCCGCCCCCGGTCCAGGAGGTGACGCGTACCGGCGTCGAGTGGCGTGTGGAGGGTGACGATGTCGCTCGACCGCAGCAGTTCTTCGAGCGGCAGGTAGTCGACGTCCGCGTGCGGCCGGCTGTCGTACGCCACCACCCGGGCGCCGAACCCGCGCAGCCGCCGGACGACCGCGGCGCCGATCCGTCCGGTTCCGATCACCCCGACGGTCAGATCGCGCAGTTCTCTTCCCCGCACGTCGTTCAACCGGTAGTCGTGCTCGTCGGCCCGCCGGATGACGGACTGGGCGTCCCGCGACAGCATCAACATGAGCATGAGCGTGTAGTCGGCCACGCTGTCCGGCGAATAGGCGACGTTCCCCACGGAAATGCCGACGCTGTGCGCGTACCCGACATCGACGTGGTCGTAGCCGACGCTCCTCGTGGAGAGATAGGAGACGCCGACCCGGCTGAGCGCAAGAAGAGTCCGGTCGTCGACCGGCGACTTGTGGCCGACGCTGACGCACCGGCTTCCGGCGGCGAGCCCGACGTTGGCCTCGCACAGGGCAGCGTCCGTAATGGTCGGCGTCACCCCGAAGCGCGGCGCCATCTCCCGGAACAGCAGGGCCTCATCGGGTGCACACCCATAGATCGTCATCCCGAGTGCCGGTTCGCTCATGCCGGCCAGTCAAGGGAAGACGGCGTTGCCGGGACGTATGCGCTTTTGGATACACCGAAGATAAGTTACCGTCTGGTAAGTAACATCGACGCTGACACTCAACGCAAAAGGCCCGCACCCTGCACGGGTACGGGCCACCGAAGCGTGGCGGTCAGGGGGTCTTACTCGAGACGGAATTCGACTACTACTGTGGCTACGCCGCGGCGCGCGAGTAGTTGGCTCGCTTATACGCCAGGGTCACACCATCGAAGACCGGCAGCATGCTCAGGTCGACCCGGTCGTCATCGCATAGTGCGGCGTTCAGTGCGCGGAGTGAGTCTGTCTCCTCGTCACTGATGTCGGGGCGCGCCACCTTGCCTGACCAGAGCACGTTGTCCAGCACAAGCAATCCGCCCGGCCGGAGTAATTCAAGGCATCGTTCGAAGTAGTCGGAATAGCTTTCCTTGTTGCAGTCGATGAACGCGAAGTCCACCGTGCCGGCGGCACCGTCGGCAAGCAGTGCGTCCAAGGTCTCGACGGCGGGACGGATTTCCACCTGGATACGGTCGGCGACCCCGGCCCGTTCCCAGAAAGGGCGGCCGATCTCGGGCCACTGCGCGTTGACGTCGCACGTGATGACGCGCCCATGTGCGGGGACGGCGCGGGCCATGGCCAGCGTGCCATACCCGGTGAACGTCCCGACCTCGACGACGGTGGTGGCCCCCGTCAGCCGGACGAGGAAGCCAAGCAACTGCGCCTCCTCCGGTGGAGTCAACATGCCGTGCTCGAACGAGAGCCGCACGGTGGCCGCCCGCAGCTCACGCGCGATGTCGTCTTCGCGAAGGGAAACATCCCGCACATACTTCTGGATTCGATGGTCCAGTACCAAATTGCGGAGCACGCGGTTCCTCCTGATCTCGGCGATGGCGTGTTGCGAGTTCAGCTCGCGATGCCCAGTTCCAGTTGAGCGAGTTCACGGGGGGCGATGGTGGCCAGATAGATGTGCACTCCGGCATGCGTATGCAGGGTCGACATATCCCGCCAGATCCGCTCGAGCCGTTCGCCCGCACGTACGGCGCTGGTCCCGGCGGTGGGATACAGGACGTCGGACACCGTGTTCCACGTCATCCGTACGACCTCGCGGCTGATGATCGACATCCGGAGCTCCACCTCACGGGTGACATTCCCCTGCTCGGCTGTCTCATGCCATTGCCTCAGCACGTCCGTCATCGCCGCCCGTGCCGCCGCGATACGTCCAGCCGCTTCGCCGTAACGGAGCTGGAAATCCGGGTCCTCGGAACGCGGTCCGAACGGCGGATACGTGACCGGACGTTCCCGCGTCAGCTCGGCGTAGACATCCAGCGCCGCGGTGGCCATGCCCACGGACAGCGCGCCGAGCTGGAAGGTGAACGGGGCCACCACGCTGCCGCCGTACAAGGTGTTGCGATGCAGCCGAAGCCCCGGCGTTCCCCCGACGACGGAGATCATTCCCATATGCGTACCAGGCAGCGCGTAGTGCGCCGGGATATGCGCCTTCTCGACTTTGACGCTGTGCGAGCCACTGCCTTTCAGGCCAAGCTGGGAACCCCAGTCGTCCAGCCGCCGCCACTGGTCCCTCGGCACGATGAACATCAGCTGCTCGGGCGGTTCTCCTTCCGCTCCCGCGACGAAGGTCTGGCCGACGAAATGAGTGGCGTAGGGCGAGCCGGAGGCATAGCGGAACACGCCGTCCACGATCCAGCCGCCGTCTTCGGCGGGCTCGGCGAACCCGGCCGGCGCGATGACTCCCGGGCAGATGAAGTCACCGCCCGCGAATAGCTCATCCTGCGCTTCTTCGCCATAAACAGCAGCAATCAGATGGGCGTGGGACGCCCCAAAGGTGTACATCCACGCCGTCGACGCGCACCCCCGCGCGAGCCTTTCAACCACCTGCATGTGAGTGTCGATACCGAATTCGTAACCGCCGTATCGCCGTGGCACCATCAGCCGGTAGAAGCCGGATTTGAGCAGCAGTTCATGCGTGTCGAGCGCATAGAATCCGCGGGCCTCCGTCTCCTGCTGTCGGTCGACGAGGGTCTTGGCGATCCGTTCGGCGCGGGCCAAGACTTCGTGCTCGGTCAGGCCCGGCTCCGGTGGAAGCGGATAGTCCTTCGCCGAGGTATCCATGGCGGCAGTCATGTGCTGACGCTCCTTTCATCGAAACATGATCACGTCAGCCAAGGAGGGCGCGGCCTGCCGCGCCGACGTCGGGGAACGAGGCGAGGTCCGGCACCTGCCAGCCGTTCAGGTCATATTCGGCAAGACAGCGGTCGACGAACGCACGATAGCCGTCGAGTTTGCCGTCGCCGAGTTGCCCGCGAAGTAGTTCGGTCCTGGTGTTTTCGTGGTTACCGGTATAGTTGCGTTCGTAGAGTTCGTGCCTGCCGCCGAATTCGGTGCCGACCGCGTCCCAGAGCAGTTTCATCACCTTTACCCGCTCCACGGCGTCGACCCCGTTCGATCCGCGCAGGTACTTGTCAAGGTACGGCCGGATGTCATCGTTGTGGAAGTCCTGCGCGCTGGAGTTGAGGTAGATCAGTCCGCTCGCGACATCTTGCAACACGATCTCCCTGATCCTCGCGTAACCGATCTGGGAGAACCAGCGGTAAGCCATGGCGTAGTCCGGGTTGGGCAGGACAGCACCACCCCGCCACGGCACCGGGTTCCGCGCTGCGGCGTCGGACAGCCCCCAGAACAGATTGCGCCAAGCGAGCACTTCCCCCAGTCGCGTCTGGACCCCGCGGAACTCGGAGACCCCGGTGATGTCCAGCGCCTTGGCCAGCAGACCGGCGATGAACTCCAGTTTCACCGCGAGCCGCGTGCAACCGTGAAACATGGCGCGCTCGTTGAACCCGGAAAACCCGGTGAACATGCCGACCTTGGCAGTATCCCCGTAGATGAACACGTTTTCCCACGGGATCAGCACCTTGTCCAGCACCAGCACGCTGTCGTTCTCGTCCAGCCGCGAGGACAGCGGGTAGTCGAACGGGCTGCCGGTCAGCGCGGCCGAGGCGGCGTACGACTGGCGGCAGATCAGTTTTTGGCCGGGGGCGTTCATCGGCACGGTGGCGACAATGGCGAACTTGCGGTCTTTGATGGGCAACCCGGTGTGGGCGATGAAGTTGTAATGCGTGAGCGCGGAGTTCGTCGCGACGACCTTCGCTCCGCTCACCACCAGACCGCTGTCGGTCTCCCGCTCGACGTGCACGAACACATCGGCGACCTCGTCCGGCGGCCGGTGCCGGTCCACCGGCGGGTGTACGAAGGCGTGGTTCCAGTACAGGACCTTCTCCTGTGACTCCCGGTACCAGCGCTTCGCATTGTCGGCGAACGGGTTGTAGAACTCGGCGTTCGCGCCGAGCGTGCCGAGGAACGACGCCTTGTAGTCCGGGCCACGGCCCATCCAGCCGTAGCTCAGCCGGGACCACGCGGCGATGGCCTGTTGGTCAGCGATCAGATCGGCCGCGCTGTGCGGCGTGGTGAAAAACCGGTGCGTGTAGCCGCCGGGGCCGCCGGCGTCGGTCTCGGTGGTCAGCACGCCCCGATGCTCCGGGTCGTGCAGTGCGTCGTAGAGCCGGGCCGTCATGCGCGCCGGGTTGCGGAACGCGGGGTGTTCGGTGACGTCCTTGACTCGGTCGCCATAGAGGTAGATCTCGCGGCCGTCGCGGAGACTTTCAAGATATTCGGCGCCGGTCAGCGGCCGGGTCTGTTCGGTCATCGCGTTCTCTTTGTCTCTCAGGCCGCGGTGCTCTGCGTGGCGTCGACAAGTGCCGCGGGACCGGCCATCCGCTCGTCCGACCCGGCGCACGTCCGCTCGACCTGAGCGGAGAACAAGTCCCGAATGGAATCGGCTGACATCGCATCTCCTGTGCCTGATTGGTTCTGACGTGCGGCCTCGGTTCCGGCCGGACATGGCGGCGCGGTCCTAGCCGACACCACGCCTGGCCGCTTTGCTCGCGGTGACGCCACGTGACGCCACCGACCGCCACTTTCGTGGGGATGTCTCCTCAATCTCGATCGAGGTCGAGGAGACACCCTCCTAGCTGTTGACAGGGCTCGTCTGCCTCGACACGACCCGCCAGTCGCCGTCCTTCTTGACGAGCACCCACAGCGAGCGGGCCAGCTCTTCCGGTTCGATGTCGTCTTGGTCCTTCTTGACGACACCTCCCTCGGTGACCGCGATCGCTACCGAGTCGGTCAGCAGGCGGACCTCCTTCGGCTCGTCGGTCAGCCGGGTTCCCTGGAAACCACCGGCGAAGGCGTCGGCCAGGTACGCGCGGATCTCCTCACGGCTGCTCAGCTGGGCATCGCCCACGAGCATGCTGCCGTTGTCGACGAACAGGTCGGCGATGGCGTCGGCGTCGTTCGCGTCCCACCCCGCCCGTACGCGCAGCTGCGCGGTCACCACGGCACCCTCGACCCCATTGGGGTAGGGGCCGTAGTGCGAGGCCCACTTCTTCGCACCCTCCACGAGGGCTTCGGCGTTGCTGCTCATTGGATCGTCCTCCAAGCGAGTCTGGTCGGGTGTTTGCTGATCGCGGCGGATTACCAGCGCAGGGTCGCGCCGCCCCCACGCGGGCTGTTCTGGTAGGCGGCGAGCTGCCACTGGCCGTCCCGCTTCACGACGACCCAGCTCGACAGCACCGCCAGTTCCGGCGCGATCTCGGTCTCCCCGGGCGCGAGAATCCCGCCGTGCGTCCGGAACACGGCGACGTCGTCGGTGACGAACCGAAAATCGACCGGTCGTCCCGTCACGCCCGTTCCCTTGAACGGACCGGAATAGGCGGCCGCCATGAAAGCCTGGATCTCTTCGCGGCCGCGCTTGTAGACGTCGCCGGGAAGCAGCATCACACCCTCTTCGGTGAACACCTTCGCGACGTCGGTCGCGTCGTTGCGCGACCACGCCTCGACCAGCCGCAGCGGCACGCCAAGGGCTTCCTTCTGCTTCTCGCCGGTGAACTCGCCGTAGTAGGCGTCCAGGGCGTCGCTGGTCGCCTCGGCCTCGTGAATCGCGGTCATTGAACGTCCTCTCGACATCAGGACAGGCACTTCCAGTAATGGCCTGTCGATTATGGTTGCCGGCCACGGGCCCGGCCGTCTCCTCGCTTGCCGATCCGGTCCGCCCGCAGCTCCGACGGTGCGTACCGTGGCGACCTGGGGCCGGGTATCGGCCCCGGCGCCGCCGTCGCGGCCTCCGCCGAGCGCGACCGTCCGTTCCGCGGGAGGGATTCCAGCAAGCTCCAAGCTCAGCGTGCGCGGGTCGATCCGTTCAGTCGTGCTCACGTCCGTGTACGGCTCCTGTGCCCACCCCACTCCGGCCGGCATCGGCTCCGCCACGTCGCGCCAGTCGGTGCGCACCAGTTCGGCCGCGTCGATGGCGTCGAGCGACGCACCGAAGGCCAGCACCAGCGGCCTGCGCGCCGTGACCAGCCGGTGCAGGACGGCGTCCACTTCCGCCGGCTGGCACGCGGGCCGGCGGACCGGCTCGCCTGCCGTCACGCGGACCGCGCGGGCACCGATCGCGTCGGCGAATCCCGCCGTGTTCATGTCGAAAGGGCGTGGGCCGTCGGTCGGCGCATCGCCGCAGATGACGATCACGGAGCTGCGATGTTTCACCGCCTCGCTCAACGCCGTGGCGGTGTTGGAAAGACCGGCTCCGTGCGTGGTGGCGCAGACCGCGGTCTCGCCGGTGGCCCGGTAGCAGGCGTCGGCCATCGCCATCGCCTGCCGCACGCCGCCACGGGCGCGCTCCCTCACCAGAACGGACACCAGGTCTGTCATGCCCCGCGTCCCATCGTCGATGAGTGGCCTAGGTGGCACCACGTTCGCAGCACCCACGGAACCGGTGCATCTCCCTGGCTGCTTTCCGGCAGGGCGATCGGCACGAGAAGCGCACGGTCGAAGACGCCCTGGTGAGAACCGTGCTATACGGCCCGGCGCGAGTGTTCGTCCACGTGGAGAAGGAACCGACGCGGGGCTGGTGGTGAGCGGCGCCGAGGTGGTCGCGACCGGCTCGGCGCTGACCCACAACAACTTCGTCGCCCACTATGGACCGGCACCATCCTGGTGCCGGACAAGCCTGGCGAAGGGCGCTGGATATCGCCGGTGTCAGCGACTTCCGTGGGGTGCAGGTACGGCTCGGTGAGGTCCTGGCGTGGCGCAACCTGTTCCAGGGCCTTTCCGATTCCGCCGCGCGTACCCCGGTGCCGTGGGTCGACGGCGCGGAGGACTTCGCCAACGGCTGTACGGCCGCCTCTTCTCGATTGCTGCCCGCGACAAACAGCGATTCTCGCACGATTCCTGCGCGCCACGGCCGGGGCACTATCAGAGAAGACGTTTCCTTTCCGGCGGTTGCCGGACGAACGGATGAACAGCCAGGACTACTGGTCACCCGATCCCGAAGCCCCGGACCGGTTCTACTCGCAGCAGGCGGCCGTGCTGCGCGACTTCGAGTTCGACCGGGTGCGGTACAAGGTCGCGGGAAGCACGTACCGCTCCACCGACCTGACCCACTGGCTGGCGCTCGAGGTGGCGTCGAGGGCGCTGGCCGACGCCGGACTGCCCGGCGGCGAAGGACTGCCGAGGGAGTCGACCGGTGTCGTGCTGGGCAACAGCCTCACCGGCGAGTTCTCCAGGGCCAACCTCATGCGGCTGCGCTGGCCCTACGTCCGGCGGACCGTGGCCGCCGAGCTGGTCGAGAAGGGCTGGGGTGAGGACGAGACGGCGACGTTCCTCGGCAAGCTGGAGCAGCGGTACAAGGCGCCGTTCCCCGGGCCTGGCTGGAATGCGAGCTGGTCAAGGTGTACGGCGGGGGCGACCACTCGATCTTCGTCGGCGAGGTGCTCGAAGCCACTCGCGGCGCGGGTGATTCGGCGCTGCTCTTTCACGGCGGCCGGTTCGGGCACACCGGCACCGGGCCGGCCCACGGCAGAAAGGCCATCTCGTGACTACCGACCAGGCCGCGAGAACCACGACGTCCGGGAGGACCGGAGGGCCGCCTGATGAGTTCCGACCCGGCCGAGCGAAATTCGGCATACCACTTCCATTCTATCGACAATCCAGCGACACACCATGTTGGGCGCGTATATTCCGATCGGCGGAACCGGTAAACCGATAATGCCGAAGGTGGGGGCGTTTGTCTTGACACGGAAACCTTTGGGACAGTTGGCCAATTTTTCGCTGTTGCCGGCGGACGACAACGACCTGATTGCAGAATCGAACGATACGGCCACGGAATTCGCCGATTCCGAACGGTTGCTGCACGAATTGTTCCACCGCGCTGCGTTGCGGCACTCCGAAGAGCCGGCGGTCATCCACCCGGGCGGGCAGCTGACCTACCGGCAGCTCGGCGACCGGGTGAACAGGCTCGCCGCCCGGCTGCTCGCGACGGGTCTGCGGCCCGGTGACGCCGTCGCGATCGTCATGGACAAGGGGTGGGAGCAGGTCGTCGCCTCGCTCGCGGTGCCCGCGGCGGGCGGGTTCTTCGTGCCGGTGGATCCGCGGGTGCCGCGGGATCGGCTGCACCACCTGCTCGACCACGCGGGCGCCGCCGTCGTGGTGACCCAGCCCTGTCTGGTCGAAGGGGTGGACTGGCCGGACGGCGCCGTCGTGCTGGACGTCCCGGACACCGACCCGGGCACGCGGGAGCCGGTGAGCACGCCGGACCGGGGCCCGGACGACCTCGCCTACGTGATCTACACCTCCGGTTCGACCGGTGCCCCCAAGGGCGTGATGATCAACCACCGCGGTGCGGTGAACACCTGCCTGGACATCAACGAGCGGTTCGGGGTCACCACCGGGGACCGCGTGCTCGCCTTGTCGGCGCTGACGTTCGACCTCGCCGTGTACGACGTGTTCGGCGTGCTGGCCGCGGGCGCGACGATCGTGATCCCGGCGCCCTCCCCGGCACCGGATCCGGACTACTGGGCGGAGTTGACCCACCGGACCGGGGTGACCGTGTGGAACTCCGTGCCCGCGCTGATGGAACTCGCGGTCGCCGCGGCGCGGCCAGGGGCATTGGCGAGCCTTCGCCTCGTCATGCTGAGCGGGGACTGGATCCGCGTCGGGCTCCCGGCCGACATCGCACGCGCCTGCCCGGACGCCAAGGTCATCAGCCTCGGTGGTGCCACGGAGGCGTCGATCTGGTCGATCCTCCACGAGATCGGCGACGTCGACCCCGCATGGACGAGCATTCCTTACGGGCGGCCGATGGCGAACCAGACCTTCCACGTCCTCGACAAGGCGATGTCCCCCTGTCCGATCGGTGTGCCCGGTGATCTCCACATCGGCGGCGTCGGCGTGGCGATGGGCTACTGGAATGCCCCGGAGCTGACCGCGGCGAGCTTTGTCGACCACCCGGAGACCGGCGCTCGGATCTACCGCACCGGCGACCTCGGGCGGTACTTGCCGGACGGGACGATCGAGTTCCTCGGCCGGGACGACTTCCAGGTGAAGATCCAGGGTTTCCGAATCGAGCTCGGCGAGGTCGAGGCCGCGCTGCGGCAGTCCACGGGTGTGGCGGACGCGGTCGCGGCGGCCGAGGTCGGCGACGGTGGTGCGCGGCTGGTGGCCTTCGTCCGGGGCGCCGACGGGCTGGATCCCGAGCAGCTGCGTGCGGATATGGGGCGGACGCTGCCCGCGTACATGGTCCCGTCGAGTGTGGCCGTCGTCGGCAGCTGGCCGCTGACGGGGAACGGGAAGGTGGACCGGGCCGCCCTGGTGCGCGGGCACCTCCCGGTCGCGGAGGGCGGTGGGGAGCCGCGGGACGCACTCGACGAGCTGCTGGCCGAGCTGTGGGCCGACACGCTCGACCGGGACGCGGTCGGTACCCGCGACAGCTTCTTCACGCTCGGTGGCCAGTCACTGCTCGCCGCCCGGCTCGTGCTGGCCATCAACGCGGTTCTCGACCTCGAGGTGCCGGTCCGGGCGCTGTTCGAGGCGCCCACGGTCGTCGCCTTCCGGGACTGGCTCGAGGTCAAGCCGGAGGTCGACGCAGACGCGCTGCTCGGCACCGCGGAGGCGTTGCTCGCCGACGGGTACGAGATGGACGAAGACGAGAGCACGGTTCGATGACCGCCTCGCCCAGGAGGCGTCCCGCCGCCGTGCGCGCGGCCTTGCGCAAGGCCGCCGCCGGGACCGGCGCCTACCCCGACGAGCAGCGTCTCGTGCCGTCCGCCGGCCAGGAGCGGCTGTGGTTCCTCGACCAGCTCTCCCCTGGCAGTCCGGCCTACAACGTGCCGCTCGCGTTCCGGCTGAGCGGCCCGCTCGACGTCGCCGCAATGGGCCAGGCCCTCGCCGCGGTCGTCACGCGGCACGACTCACTCCGCTCGAACATCGTCGCCGCGGATGGCACACCGGTGCTCACGATCACCCCGGACCACCGGGTCATCATCGCCGTCGACGACATCGGCAGCGACGCCGCCAGTGAGCAAGCCTGGCTCGGCAGGCACATCCGGGCGCCGTTCGACCTGGGCCGCGACCCGCTCGTGCGTGCCCGGCTCGCCAGGTTCGGCGCGGATCACCACCTGCTGCTGGTGGTGATCCACCACGCCGTGTGCGACGGATGGTCCCAGGACGTCCTGGTTCGCGAACTGTCCACCGCGTACGATCAACTTGTCCGAACTGGACAGACGAACCTGCCGCCGGTGCCGGCACAGTACCCGGACTTCGCCGCGTGGCAGCGGGAGCGGCTCGCCGAGCGCAGCGCGGCCGAGCTGGCTCACTGGCGCGAGCACCTCGCGGGTGCGCCGGAATCGCTCGAGCTGCCGACCGACTTCCCGCGCCCGTCCGCCGCCACCCTGCGCGGAGACGACCTGCCGGTCACCGTGTCTCCGGAGACCTCGCGCAAGCTGCGAGCCCTCGCCCGGGCCGAGGGCACGACGCTGTTCCCGGTACTGCTCGCCGCGTTCCAGACGCTGCTCGCCCGCTACACCGGCAGCCGCGACGTGGTCGCGGGCACGCCCATGGCGGGCCGGGTCCGAGGTGGCACCGAGGATGTGATCGGGTTCTTCGTCAACACGGTGCCCTTGCGGGTCGACGTCGGCGACGCGTCGGTGCGCGAGCTGGTGACCCGCTGCCGGGAAGCGACGCTCACCGCCTACGAACACCAGGAACTGCCACTCGAACTGCTCGCCGGCCGCGTGCGCGGCACCGGGCACGACACCCTCGTCCGCGCGCTCGTCCAGCTCGACGACGCACCACGCGTGCTCGCGGCGGGTGGCGCGGAGTGGACGCCGGTGGCGGTCACCAACGGCGCCGCCCGCTTCGACCTCGACTTCATGGCGGTCGACGGCGGGGAGCTGACCGGGCGGCTGCGCTACGCCCGTGACCTGTTCACCCGGGCGACCGCGGAGCGCATGGCGGGTCACCTCGGTCTGGTGCTCGCGGCGTTCGCCGAGGACCCCGACCAGCAGGCGCTGGATATTCCGCTGTGGACGGACGAGGAGCGGGCGCTGGTCCGCGCCGCCAACGACACCTCGGTGCCGGCATCCGGCGCGTGCCTGCACGAGCTGGTCTCCGCGCAGGTGGCGAGAACTCCGGACCTGATCGCCGTCGCCGACGAGCACACCGAGCTGACCTTCCGCGAGCTCGATCGGCGGGCCAACCGGCTCGCTCACCGGTTGCGCGAGCTCGGTGCCGGACCGGACATCCTGGTCGGGGTCTGCCTCCCGCGATCGACAGAGCTCGTCGTGGCCCTGCTCGCGGTCCTCAAGGCAGGTGCGGGCTACCTGCCGCTCGAACCCGACCTCCCCCCGGTACGGCTCGGACGCATGGTCGCCGATGCGCGCCCGGTCGCGGTCGTGACCGAGGCCGAGGCGACCCGCGCACTGCGGAGCACCGACCTGCCCCCGGTCGTCCTCCTCGACCGCGACGACCTCACGAGCTTCCCGGACGGAGCACCCGGCACCGGCGTGACACCGGATGCCACCGCATACGTGATCTACACCTCCGGCTCGACCGGGTCGCCGAAGGGAGTGGCGATCCCGCACCGGGCCGTGGTCAACCACCACCTCTGGCTCGCCGGCGAGCTGGGCCTCGACCGCGCCGACGTCGTCCTGCAGAAGACACCGTTCGGGTTCGACGTCTCCGTCTGGGAGCTGTTCCTGCCGCTGATGACGGGAGCGCGCATGGTGCTGGCCCGTCCCGGAGGCCACCGCGACCCGCGCTACCTCGCCGAGCTGATCGACCAAGCGGGCGTGACCGCGGCACACTTCGTGCCGTCGATGCTGCGGACCTTCGTCGACGCCACCGGAGTCCCCGCCGGCACGAGCCTGCGCGTGATCATCTGCAGCGGTGAGGCGCTACCCGGCGACCTGCGCGACCGGGTGCTCGCCGAGTTCGACGGCTCCCTGCTCAACCTGTACGGCCCGACCGAGACCACGATCCACAGTACCGGCGCCTGGGCGTCCACAACGGACCACGGCGCGGTCGCGTCGATCGGCCGTCCGATGTGGAACACCACGGCGCACGTGCTCGATCCCGACGGCCGGGAGGCGGGGTTCGGGCTGCCGGGCGAGCTGTACCACGGCGGGACCGCGGTCGGCCGGGGGTACCTGAACAAGCCGGGGCTGACCGCGGAGCGATTCGTGCCCGATCCCACCGTGCTCGGAGGCCGGCGCTACGCGACCGGCGACGTGGTCCGCTGGCGGCCGGACGGCACGCTCGAGTTCCTCGGCCGCACCGACCACCAGGTCAAGGTCAACGGGCAGCGGATCGAACCGGCCGAGATCGCGGCCGCCCTCGCCGCGCACCCGGCGGTGGGCGAGGTCGCGGTGCGCCCGGTCGCCGACCGGGCGGGCACCACCACACTCGCCGCGTACCTCACCGTCGCCGGTCCGGCGCCCGGACCGGCGGAGCTGCGTGCCCACCTCCGGGAACACCTGCCGGCAGGCTGGGTACCGCAGCACTTCGTCGTGCTGGACGCACTGCCGCGCACAGCCAACGGCAAGCTCGACCGGGACGCGCTCCCCGCACCCGAACCGGCACCGGCGAGCAGCACGCCCCTCCGGACCGATGGCGAGCGTGCGCTGGCCGGAATCTGGGCCGAGGTGCTCGGCAGGGCGGACATCGGCGCCGACGCCCGCTTCTTCGACCTCGGCGGCCACTCACTCCAGTTGATCCAGATGGTGGTGCGGCTCGAGCGCGCGACCGGGGTGCGGGTTCCGGTGCAGACCGCGTTCGAGGCGGCCACGCTCGCCGACCTCGCCCAGTACGTCGAGGAACAGGCCGGTGGCGAGAGCACGCCGCCGGTCCGCGTGTCGCGTCGAAGCGGCACCGACGCGCTGTCATACGGCCAGGAACGGCTGTGGTTCCTCGACCGGCTGGTGCCCGGCTCCCCGGCCTACAACGTGCAGCTGGTGCTCGCGCTGCCCGAACTGCTGGACGTGCCCGCACTGCGGGCGGCACTCACCGAGGTCGTGCGCCGCCACGAGATCCTCCGCACCGTCTACGACGACACCGGCAGTGGCCCGGCCGGCCGGTTGCTGCCCGCCGAGCCGGTGCCACTTCCGGAGGTGGACCTGACGGCGCACGCGGACCAGGACGGCGCGGTCCGCGCCGCGGCCGACACCCAGGCGCGGCTCCCGTTCGATCTCGCCACCGGACCGCTGCTGCGGGCCGAGTTGCTGCTGCGGACCGGTCGGCCGGTGCTGGTACTGACGATGCACCACATCGTCACCGACGGCTGGTCGCTCGGGCTGCTCGTCGACGAGTTGGCCGCGCTGTACCACGGGCGCACGCTCGCCGAGCCGGCGCTCCAGTACGCCGACTACGCCGCGTGGCAGCGGGACTGGATGGCGGGCGAGCGGCTGGACCGCGAGCTCGACCACTGGCGGTCCGTGCTGGACGGGGCACCCGCGATCCTCGACCTGCCGGGCACCGGCGTCCGGCCACCCGTGCCGACCTACCGCGGCGGCATCCGGCGGTTCACGCTCGACGCCGGCCTCACCTCGGCGGTGCGTGCGGTGGCCATGGCGCACGGCGCGACGCCGTTCATGGTGCTGCTGACCGGGTTCACGCTGCTGCTCGCCCGGTTCGGCGGCACGGACGACCTCGTGGTCGGCACGCCGGTGGCCGGGCGTGCGACCTCGGAACTGGAGGACGTGCCCGGCTTCTTCGTCAACACCGTCGCGCTGCGCGCCGATCTGTCCGGCGCCACGACCTTCGCGGACGCGCTGACGGTCGTGCTGGACGCGGCAGTCGCCGCCTACGAGCACCAGGACGTGCCGTTCGAGAAGGTCGTCGAGGCGGCGGCGCCGCACCGGGACCTCGCCCACCAGCCGTTCCACCAGGTCATGTTCGAGCTGCACGCGCCCCGCCCGGCCGGCGAGACGTGGGCCGAGGTGTTGCCGGTCGGCGTATCCAACGACACGGTCAAGAACGACCTGACCCTGGTCGCCACCGACTCGGGCGACCGGTTCGACTGCGGGCTTCGGTTCGCCACCGACGTGTTCGCCGGTGCGGAGGCGGACGTCCTCGTCGAGGGATGGCGCACCATCCTGGCCGCCATGGTCGCCGACCCGTCCGCACCGCACGCCGACGTGTCGCTGCTGACCGCGGCGGGACAGGCCCTGCTCGACCGCGCGGGCGACACCGCCACACCGGTTCCCGACACCGGAGTGGCCGCGCTGGTCGCCGCGCGGGCGGCGCTGCACCCGGACGCGGACGCGGTGGTGTGCGGGGACGAGGTCCTGACGTACCGGGATCTGGACCGCCGGGCCGCCCGGCTGGCCGGCCGGCTCACGGCATTGGGCGCCGGACCCGAACGGCTCGTCGCGGTGCGGCTGCCGCGCGGCGTCGACCTCGTCGTCGCCCTCCTCGCCGTCTGGCGCACCGGAGCGGGCTTCGTCGCATTGGATCCGGAGCTGCCGCCGCGACGGACCGCGGACGTGCTCGCCGACGCACGGCCCGACCTCGATCTCACCGAACTGCCCCCACTCGAGGACGGGCCCGAGCCGCCGCCGCGGCTCGTCCACCCGGACGGCCGCGCGTACGTCGTCTACACCTCCGGTACGACCGGCACCCCGAAGGGCATCTCCGGCACGCACCGCGGAGTCGCCAACTACCTGGCCGATCTGAGCCGGGCCGGTCTCGTCACCGCTGCCGACACGGTGACGGCGTTGACCACCGTGTCCTTCGACGCGTCGCTGCGCGACCTGCTGCTCCCGCTCGCCGTCGGCGCACGCGTCGTCCTCGTGCCGGGCGGTGCGGCCGACCTCGACGCGGTTGCCGGCGCCATCGCCGAGACGACGGTCGTGCCCGCCGTCGTGCCGTCGCTGCTGCGCATGCTCACCACACGCGGGAGGCAGTGGCCGGATCTGCGGACCGTGCTGGTCTCCGGTGAGCCGCTGCACCCCGAGGACGTGGCCGCGGTGGCGGCCGTCGCGCCGAATGCGGTCGTCTACAACATGTACGGGCCCAGCGAAACGACCATGACCACCACCCGCCACCGCGTACGGCCCGGCGTGACCGACCGGATCCCGGTGGGCACGGCGATCGGCAACACTCGTGTCGAGGTGCTCGACGAACGGTTGCGCCCGGTGGGGATCGGCATGCCGGGCCGCGTCTTCATCGGTGGCGCGGGCCTCGCACGCGGCTACCACCGGCAGCCGGGGCGCACCGCCGAGCGGTTCGTCCCGCACCCCACCAGGGCCGGGGAACGGATGTACGACACCGGTGACCGCGCCAGGTACCTGCCCGACGGGACTCTGCAGTACCTCGGGCGCACCGACCACCAGCTCAAGGTCAACGGGGTGCGCATCGACCCGAGCGAGATCGAGGCAGCGCTGTGCGCGCACCCCGCGATCGCCGAGGCCGCGGTGCACGCACCCGGCGGCAGGTTGGTGGCGTGCGTGGTGCCGGCGGGCACTTTGCCCACGCCCCAGCGCATCCGCGCCGATCTGGCCGACCGGCTGCCCACCACCCACCTCCCGGCCGGTTTCGTCCCGCTCGACCGGCTCCCGCGCACCACGACCGGGAAGATCCGCCGCGATGCGCTCCCCGGACCCGCGGCGGAGGCGGTGACCGACCAGCACCCGCGCGACGGTGTCGAGGAGCTGATAGCCCGCGTTTGGTGCGACGTCCTCGACGTGCCGGAAGTCGGGGTGCACCAGGACTTCTTCACCCTCGGCGGACATTCGCTGCTCGCCGCGCGGACCGTCGCCGGGCTACGGGAGTCGCTGGGCGTACTGCTGCCCGTGCGTGCGTTGTTCGAGAGCCCGACTGTGGCGGAGCTCGCGACGCGGGTCCGTGACGCGGAAGCCGACCCGCTGCCCGAGCTCGTGCCGGCTTCGGGCGAGCCGGTGCTGACCGCCGCGCAGCGTCGGTTGTGGTCCCTGGAACGGAGTTCCGGGCGGTATGCGTGCTACAACGTGCCGATTGTCCGGCGGCTGCGCGGCGAGCTCGACCACGACGCGCTGGCGACGGCCCTCACCGGGCTCGTCGCACGGCACGACGCGCTGCGGACGGTCTTCCCCGCGCACGGCCCGCAGCTCCGGCCGCCCGCGCCGGTGCCGCTCGAGGTGGTCGACGTGGCTCCCGGCGACCTGGCCGGTGCGGTCGCGGCGCGGACCGGGCAGCCGTTCGACCTGGCGGCCGGGCCATTGCTGCGTGCGACGCTGCTGCGGCAGGGCCCGCGGGACCACGTCCTGTGCGTGGTCATCCATCACCTCGTCGCCGACGGGTGGTCGGTCGGCCTGGTTCTCCGCGACCTCACCGCGCTGTACCAGTCCACTGTGGAGCTTCCGCCGGTCGCGCGGTACGCGGACTTCGCCGCGTGGCAGCGGGCGTATCTCACCCACGAGTTCGTCGCGGCCGAAGTCGACCACTGGCGTCGCGAACTCGCCGGGGCCGGCGCGCTGTTCGAGCTGCCACCGGACTACCCGCGGCTCACCGGGGCCGCCCGGCCGGCCCGTGGCAGGGTGACCCGCACCCTCACCGCCGGGCAGAGCGCCCGGGTCCACGAGCTGTGCCGCCGGCTGCGGGCGACACCGTTCATGGTGCTCATGGCGGCGTTCCAGGCCGCGCTCGGCACCCGGTTCGGCCGGGACGACTTCACGGTCGCGGTGCCCATGGCCAATCGCGACCGCCCGGAGCTCGACGCGATGGTGGGGTACGTCGCGAACATGGTGGTGCTGCGGGCCGATCTGACCGGCCGGCCGGACTTCGCCACGCTGGTCGACCGCACGCGGGGCCGGGTGCTCGACGCCCATTCCCACCGCCACCTGCCGTTGGAGCTCCTGCTCGACGAGTTGGCGCCCGACCAGGCCGCGAGCCACGCGCCGCTCGCGCAGGCGCTGTTCAACATGCAGGACTTCCCGCACCGCGCCGTCGAGGTTGCCGGACTGGAGATCGAGCACACCGGCCTGAACGAGGTCTGGGCCCGCTACCCGATCACGCTGTTCGCGCACGACCGGCCGGGAGGTGTGTTCCTCGACCTGATCTACGACCAGGAGCTGTTCGACCCGGGCCGGGCTGGGTCGCTCCTGGACACGATGGTGACCGCGACCGAGGCGGATGGCGATGACCTTGCTGCGTAACGGCCCGTTCGTGCGTCTGTGGACGGGACAGACGATCTCCGAGTTCGGCTATCACCTCTCGCTGGTGGCGTTGCCACTGGTCGCGGTGATCCAGCTCGACGCGACGGCCACCGAGATGGGGCTGTTCGTCGGCGTCGGCATGGCACCCATGGCGTTCGCATGGCCGTTCTTCGGGGTGCTCGCCGACCGGGTCGACCGCCGCCGGATGCTGGTCGCGACCTACACCGGCCGCGCGGTGCTGCTCGGTTCGCTGCCGGTCGCGGCGCTATTCGGCCTGCTCTCCATGCCGTGGCTGATAGTCGTGTACTTCCTGGTCAGCACGCTGCACGTGGCGTTCAGTGTGGTGTCGCCCTCGCTGCTGCCCGCGCTGGTGAGCGGGCGCGAGCTGGTGGACGCCAACAGCAAGCTGGAACTCACCCGTTCCGCCGCGATGATCGTCGGTCCGTCGATCGCCGGGTTCCTCGCGGAGTTGCTCGGCGCCGCCAACACCGTCGCCATCGACGCGGTCTGCTACCTGGCGGCAGCCGGGTTGATCGTCACCCTCACCGTGCCGAAGCGGGCGGGGGCGGCGGAAACGACCGCGGCGCCCCCGGCGGCCTCGGTCTGGCGGGACATCCGCGAAGGCCTGTCGACCGTGTTCGGCGACCGGCTGCTGCGCCCTATGGCGATCTCGTCCGGGATCATGAACGCCTTCTTCTACATCCGCACCCCGATCCTCGCCCTGTTCGTGCTGGAGGACCTCGGTTTCTCGGCCGGGAGCCTCGGGCTGATCCTGGCCGCGGCCGGGCCGGGCGCGCTGGTCGGCTCGTTCGTCGTGCGCAGGGTCAACGGCCGAGCCGGCCTCGGCACCACGGTGACCTGGGCGGCGTTCGTCGCGGGCGGGCCGGTGCTGATCGTCCCACTGGTGCCGGACAACAGCTGGTGGAGCCTGGGGTTGCTGATCCTGTCGACCTTCACGGTGAGCGCGGGGGTGCAGACCTACAGCATCAGCCTGGTCAGCGCGCGGCAGATCATGACACCCGACCACCTGCTGGGGCGGGTGAACGCGACGTTCCGCTGGGTCGCCTGGGCGGCCACCCCGGTCACCGCGGTGGTGAGCGGGCTGCTCGCGGAGCTCTTCGGGCTGCGCGGGGCGATCGCGGTCGCGGGCGCCGGACTCCTGCTCCCCGCCCTGTTCCTGGCGTTCTCACCAGTCCGCGGCACCCGGATCGTCCCAGGCCTGGCGGGACAGCCGTCATGACGCTCGCCCACGACGACATGATGCCGCCGGCGGAGTACCTGGGCGCCCACCGCACGGCCATCGAGGAGGCGGCCCGGCGGGTGCGGTCCCGCATCCGGCACACGCCGCTGCGCGCGCTGCCCTGCGGGACCTGGCTCAAGCTCGAGTCGATGCAGGTGTCGGGGTCGTTCAAGATGCGCGGTGCGTACAACGCCCTGCTGCGGCTGCCCGGTCACCCCGCGGGTGTGGTCGCCGCCAGCTCTGGCAACCACGCCAAGGCGGTGGCCACCGCCGGGCGGGCGCTGGGCATCGCGGTGACGGTCGTGGCACCGGAGAACGTGCTGCCCACGAAGCTCGCTGCCGTCCGCGACCTCGGCGCCGAGGTGATCACCCACGGCGTCACCTTCGGCAACCGCGACGGGCTGGCCCGCGCGATCGCCGCCGAACGCGGCTGGCCGTTCGTGCACTCCTCCGACGACTGGGACGTCATCCATGGTCAGGCCACAGTCGCCGAGGAGATCATGGCCGCGGTCCGGGATCTCGCGACCGTCGTGGTGCCGGTCGGCGGTGGCGGCCTGCTCGGCGGAACCGCTCTCGCGGTCAAATCCCGCGCCCCGCACGTCGCGGTCATCGGGGTGGAGCCGGAACGGGCCGCGGACGCCGCGGCCAGCCTGCGCACCGGCAGGCTGCACCGGCTCCACGGCGAGGCCGACACCATCGCCGACGGGGCCCGGGTGGCGAACCTCGGCGAACGGCCTTTCGAGGTCGTCGTCGGCAGGGGGCTGGTCGACGACATCGTCACCGTCTCCGAGGACAGCATCCGCACCGCGTGGCACGCCATGGCAGACGTGCCGGCCGAACCGACCGCGGCGCTGCCGCTCGCCGCGCTGCTCGACAGAACGGTTCCCGCCGGCACCGGCACGGTGCTGGTCATCAGTGGCGGCAACGTCAAACGCCCCGCATCGGAGACGTGAGATGGACCTTCGCCCGACCCCGGATCTCATCGAGGAACAGTGCCACCGCGCACCGGACGCGACGGCGGTGACGTTCGAAGGCACCCACCTCACCTTTGCCGAGCTCGATGACCGGGCCGCGCGGTTCGCGGCCCGGCTGCGCGAGCTCGGCGTCGGCGCGGAGACGGTGGTCGGCGTGTGCCTGCCGCGCGGCATCGACCTGATCGTCACGCTCGTCGCGATCTGGCAGGCGGGTGGGGCGTACCTGCCGCTCGACCCGGACTACCCGCGGGAGCGGCTGCGGTACATGGTCGCCGACGCCGCCCCGGCGGTGCTGGTCACCGACAACACCGACCGGGCGGAAGCGCTGCTCGACGACAACGAGCACCGGCCCGAGCTGGTGTGCCTCGACCGGGACCGCGGCACGGTCCTGGCCGGGCCCCGGATCGACCTGCGCGTCCGTACCGCGCCGGACAACCTCGCTTACGTCATCTACACGTCGGGCTCGACCGGGCGGCCGAAGGGCACGATGCTCGACCACCGGTCGGTGGCCAACTACCTTGCGTGGACCAGGGATTTGCTGCCGGTCGGCGCCGGCGATGCCGTGCTGCTGCGCACCGCGATCAGCTTCGACCCGTCCGTGTGGGAGCTGTTCCTCCCGTTGACCACCGGCGCCCGGCTCGTCGTGCCGAAGCAGGACGGGCACCGCGAGCCCGACTACCTGTCCGCGTTGATCGCCAGGGAACGAGTCACGGTCGCGCAGTTCGTGCCGTCGCTGCTGCACCTGTTCCTCGACGAGGCCGACCCGGCCTCGTGCGCGAGCCTGCGCTGGCTGGTGGCGGGCGGCGAGGCACTGCCCGCCGCCCTGGCCGACCGGGTGGCGGCGGCGCTCGACGTCGAGTTCTACAACTTCTACGGGCCGACCGAGACCACGATCTCCTCGACGTTCGCCCGGTGCCGGGGCGGCGAGTCACCCGTGCCGATCGGGGTCGCTGTGCCCGGCAACACGCTGCACGTGCTCGACGAGCACCTGCGCCCGGTCCCGCCCGGCACACCGGGTGAGCTGCACATCGGGGGCGTCGCGGTGTGCCGGGGCTACTTCCGCAGACCTGTCCTGACCGCCGACCGGTTCGTGCCCGATCCGACCGTGCCCGGCGGACGCCTGTACCGGACCGGTGACCTGGTCCGCGAGCGTCCGGACGGGCAGCTCGACTACCTCGGGAGGCTGGACAACCAGATCAAGGTCAACGGAGTCCGGGTCGAGGCGGGCGAGATCGAGGCGGTGCTCACCGGCCACCCGGGGGTCGCGGCCGCCGTGGTCCACCAGCGCGACGGACGGCTCGTCGCCTACGTGGTGCCCCGTCCCGGCACGCCGGGGCCGGGCGCGCGGGAGCTGCGCGAGCACCTCGCGGACTCGCTGCCCGCCATGGTCGTGCCGCGGTACTACGTGACGTTGCCGCGTTTTCCGCTCAACCCCGCGGGAAAGGTCGACCGAGCCGCGCTCCCCGCGCCCGGCCCGGAGCGGGCCGAGGACCACGTCGCGCCGTCGAACGACCTCGAACGGCGGCTCGCCGGGATCTGGTCGGCGGTACTGGGTGCCGACGGGGTCGGCGTGACCGACCACTTCCTCGACGTCGGTGGGCATTCGCTCGCGGGGATCCGGATCGTCACCAGGATCGCGCGGCAGCTGGGCGTCCGGCTCACGCTCGCCGACCTGTTGCGTGCCGGCACGGTCGCGGGTCTCGCCGACCTGATCTCCACCCGGGGGCGGGACGCGGCGGACGAACCGCGGCCGCTGCCGCGTGACGGACGGCCGCTGCCGCTGTCGTTCGCGCAGCAGCAGCTGTGGTTCGTCGAGCAGGTGGGAGACCAGGCAGGCACCTACAACGTGGCGCTGGCCCTGCACCTGTCCGGGCCCCTCGACGTCGACGTGCTGCGCGAGGCGGTCACCGGGTTGCTCGCCCGCCACGAGACGCTGCGAACGACCTTCCACGCCGAGAACGGTGTGCCGTACGCCCAGGTGCACCCGCCCGAGGCGGTGAGGATGGCGGTCGAGGACGTCGCACCGGACGAGGTGGCCGCCGTGCTGGCCGAGGAGACCGCGCGGCCGTTCGACCTGGCGACGTATCCGCTGGTGCGGGCCCGGGTCCTGCGGGTCGGCGCGGACGAGCACGTTCTGGTCGTCGTGGTGCACCACATCGTCGCCGACGGGATGTCGTTGGACGTGCTCGCTCGCGACCTCGGCTCGATCTACGCGGGTGCGGAACTGCCCGTGCCCGCCATGCAGTACGCCGACTTCGCCGCCTGGCAACGAGAGCGGCTCACCGGCGCTCGCCTCGACGCCGGGCTCTCGTACTGGAAGTCCGCTTTGGATGGTGCGGAGCTCGTGCTCGACCTGCCGAGTGACCTGGTGCGCCCGGCGGTGCAGGACTTCCGCGGCGGCCGGGTCTCGTTCACCGTCGACGGCATCTTGTGTGCCCGGCTGCGCGAGCTCGCCAGGGCCGGGCAGGCCACGCTGTTCATGGTGCTGCTGGCCGGCTACCAGGCACTGCTCGCCCGGTACACCGGCCGGGACGACGTGCTGGTCGGTTCCCCCGTCTCCGGGCGGGACCACGTCGACTTCGAGCCGCTGGCCGGGCTGTTCGTCAACACGGTCGTGTTTCGCACCTCGGTGGCCGGCGACCCGAGTTTCCGGCAGCTGCTCGATCGGGTGGCCGCGACCGCGCTCGGCGCCTACGCGCACCAGGACGTGCCGTTCGAGCGTCTCGTCGAGGCGCTGGCACCGGACCGCGACCTCACCCGGCATCCCCTCGTGCAGGCGCAGTTCGTCGTGGAGAGCGATCCAGCGGCCGGCTTCGCCGTACCCGACCTCGCCGCGCGCTCGGTGCCGGTCCCGGTGGGCGGGGTCAAGTGTGACTTGCGGCTCGCGGTGACCGAGCACGCCGGCGGCCTGGCCGGGACGCTCGAGTTCGACAGAGACGTCGTCGACCAGGCCTGGGCGGAGACGTTCGTGGCGCACTGGCTGCGGCTGCTCGACCTCGTCGCCGCCGAACCGGACCGCCCGGTAACGCGCGTGCCGCTCACCCCGGCACCGGTCCCGCGACGGGTCACCCCCGCGGTGGCCGACCCGTGGGAGCCGGTGGCCCGGCAGATCACCGCCCGGCCGGACCGGGTCGCGGTGCGTGCCGCCGGGACCGACGTCACGTACGCCGAGCTCGGCGCCCGCGTCGACCGCCTCGCCACCCGGCTCGTGGCGGCCGGTGCGGGACCGGAGACGCTCGTCGCCGTCCACCTCGGCCGGGACGCGGAGCTGGTCGTCGCCCTGATGGCGGTGTGGCGGGCCGGAGCGGGGTTCGTGCCGCTCGACCCGGAGCACCCGCCCGCTCGGCTGGCCGGAATCCTCGACGACACCCGCCCCGGCGTGTTGCTGACGAAGAAACCTCTGCCGGGCTTCGCGGGCCCGGTGGTCCAGGCGGGCGACCTGCCGGTCGACCGGATCGCGGAGTTCCCCCGGGCCGAGCCGGACAGCCTGGCCTACGTCGTGCACACGTCCGGCTCGACCGGGGCGGCCAAGGGGATCGCGGGCACGCGCCGCGGCGTGGCGAACTATTTCGCGGATATGCGGCGGCGCGAGTACGCGGGCCCTGGTGACACCGTGGCGGCGATGACGACCGTCTCGTTCGACGCGAGCCTGCGCGACCTCGTGTTCCCGCTGACGGTCGGCGCGCGGATCGCGCTGCTGACCGACGGGGTGGCCGATCTGGACACGGCCGTCGACGTGCTCGCAGCCGAACCGGTGAGCGTGGTCGCGTCCGTCGTCCCGTCGGTCCTGCGGGTGCTCACCGGCCACCTCGCCCGGCGCAGGGTCACACTGCCGGCGCTGCGCACCGTCCTGGTCAGCGGCGAGCCGCTGCACGCGGGTGACGTACGCGACCTCACCGTGGTCGCGCCCTCGGCGCGGGTGGTCAACATGTACGGCCCCAGCGAGACGACGATGACGACCACCGCACACGAGGTCCGGGCGCCCGCGGTGCACCGCCACGTGCCCGTCGGCCGGCCGATCGACGGCACGTGGGTCGAGTTGCTCGACGACGGGATGATCCCGGTGGGCACGGGCCTGCCCGGCCACGTCTACGTCGGTGGCGCCGGCCTGGCCCGCGGCTACCATGGCAACCCGTCGCTGACCGCGGACCGGTTCGTGCCCCACCCGGCGCTGCCGGGGCAACGCCTCTACCGCACCGGCGACCGGGCCAGGTACCTGCCCGACGGCAACCTGCAGTACCTCGGGCGGTCCGACGACCAGCTCAAGGTCAACGGCGTCCGCTTCGACCCGGCTGACGTGGAGGCAGCGCTGCGGGCGCACCCGACCGTCGGCCGGGCGGCCGTCGCGGTTCACGGGGTGCTGGTGGCGTACGTGGTCGCCGACCCCGCCGTGGCGGCGGTCGCGGAACCGGTCGTGCTGCGCGCGTTCCTCGCCGAATCGCTGCCGCACGCGCTCGTGCCGTCGGCATACGTGCCGCTGACCGAGCTGCCCACGACACCGACGGGGAAGCTCGCCCGGCGCGCGCTGCCGGCCCCACCGGAGCCCGCGATGGCAGGCGGGCGGGCGCCGGAAACGGAGGCGGAACGGGTCCTGGCGGCCGTCTGGGCGCAGGTGCTCGACGTGCCGGCACCGGCGGCGGACGCCAACTACTTCGCGCTCGGCGGCGACTCGATCCGCGCCATCCAGATCGTCGCGCGGGCGGCGAGCGCCGGGCTGCACCTGACCCCGCGGCAGTTCTTCGCCCACCAGACGATCGCCGAGCTCGCCGCGGTCGCCACACCGGTCGAGGCACCGGTCGCCACACCGCCGGAGTGGGCCGCCCGGCGTGCGGCGATCCTGCGCCGCGACCCGGCCGCGGCGGACGCGTACCCGCTGGCACCGACCCAGGAAGGCATGCTCTTCCACGTACTCGCCGAACCGGGCAGCGGTCTGTACGTCAGCCAGACGGTGTGGCCGCAGGAGGGTCTCGACCCGGACACGTGCACCGCGGCGTGGGCGGAGCTGGCGCGCCGCCACCCGGTGCTGCGCACCCGTTTCCTGCTCGACGACCGGCAAGAACCGTGGCAGGTGGTGGACCGGCACGCCACATCGGCCGCCGACGTCGTCCTCGGCACCGCCTGGCCGCCGGACACCCACCGCAAACGGCTCGAGGAACTGTTGATGGCCGACCGCATCCGGGGCTTCGACCTGTTCGAGGCGCCGCTGGTCCGGGTGACCATGGTCGACCTCGCAGACGGGGACTGGGTGGTCGCGTTGACCAGCCATCACCTCGTGCTGGACGGATGGAGCCTCGTCGCGCTGGTCGACGAGTACCTCACCGTGTACGACGCGCTCCGCGCCGGCGCACCGCCACCGCACGACCCGGCGCCGTCCTGGTCGGCGCACATCGCGTGGCTCCGTGCGCAGGACCACGAGCGGGCCCGCCCGTTCTGGCAGCGGTACCTGGCGGGCTTCCGCGAGCCGACCCCACTGCCGTCGCACGCGTCCGGCGGGCCGGGGCACGCGCAGTGCGAGCGCCTGCTCGACCTCGGTGACCGGCTGACCGGGTTCACGAGGGCACACCGGGTCACCGCGAGCACGGTGCTGCAGGCGGCGTGGGGCCTGGTGTTGTCCCGGTACGCGGGCACCCCGGACGTCGTCTTCGGCGTGACGCGCAGCGGCCGGTCAACGGAACCGGACAACACCCGCATGCTCGGGATGTTCATCAACACGCTGCCGGTGCGGGTCACCATCCCGGCGGACGGGGACCTGGTGACGTGGCTGCAGGACAACCAGCGCCACCAGGCGGAGCTGCCGTCGGACCACACACCGCTGGTGCGGGTGCACGGCTGGAGCGAGGTGCCGGGCAATGTGCCGCTGTTCGAGACCATCCTGGTGTTCGAGAACTATCCGGTGCGCGAGTCGGCCCGCGAACGACTCGCGCCGGCGGGCGCCACCGCGGTATCCGCGAAGACGTGGACGAACTACCCGTTCACCCTGGTGGTCACACCGGGCGACCGGATGCGCCTCGAAGCCGTGTTCGACCGAGGGCGGTACGACGACCGCTTCGTGGCGCACGTGCTCGCCAACTTCGAAGCCGTGCTGGACAACATCATCACCGACACCGAGGAGCCGCAGTGACGTACCGGGTGGTCGTCAACGACGAGGAGCAGTACTCGATCTGGCCGGCGGACCGCGAAGGCCCGCCCGGCTGGACCGCGACCGGGTTCACCGGCACGAAGGAGGAGTGCCTGTCCCACATCGACGAGGTATGGACCGACATGCGCCCGGCAAGCCTGCGGCGCGCCATGTCTACTTCGGACGGACCGGTCACGGGACAACGTGTCGCGAAGCACCCGGGATAGCCTGGACAGCCGGGTGTAGGCGCGGAGTTAGCCAATGCTCGGGGCGCAGGAGGATGCGGACCACGCGTCCGGTGGCGCCGGTGCGCTTTCGATGTGGGCGCCGGCGCATCGGGCCGAGGTAGCGGCTGGCGAGACCCAGCGTTGCTCGACGGCGACGGGGTCCTCGATCGCGATGATCGAGCCCTCGCTGAGGCGTGCTGCAGCTCAACCAGCTCGGTATGCTCCGGCACCCGGTTGGACGCTGAATTTGCGGCAACGGTGACCGCTATTGGGGTGAGCTCAGCCCCGCTGATGGCGTCCGCACTGCAGATCAGCACTGTCGCTCACCCTGGCCCAGCGGCCGTCGAACCCCTCAACTCGTCCACAACTGACGACGCCGAATGAGAGGCTGGGTCAGATCCTTGTCGTCGAATGGGCTCGTCACCGCTGCGCCAATCGCTCGACCAAATCACGTCACGCACTTCGCAGAAGCAGCACCACGTCGTCGGGGCCGGTCACCAAGTTCTTCAGTTCAGCACGGAATCGGCTCACCCACTGCGCGATACTGCTTCGGTCAACAAGCCCGTCCTTGTACGCGATGTTACCGATGAGCTCGCCCGTCGTGTCAATGGTGAGTGTCCACAATACGCCGTCCGGGATATCCGACGTGCGTGATTGTGAGCCGATCCGCCGCCGGATCTCGCTGTACTCCAGGTCCCCCACTCGGGTGCCGTCGAGCGGGAAGGGGAAGGGAAAGACTTGGAAGATGATCGGCACCTCATTGTCCACCGCCATCGGCCGCATGAACTCGGGTGCTTCGCCCGGGATCGCCGGAATGTCGTGGACGTATGCCTCCAGACAGGTGTTTCGAGTGAGCTGCAGCACGTCCCGATACTTGGCGCATGCCGTGACATCCACGCGGATCGGTACGAAGTTGAAGAACAGACCGACCGCCTCGTCGAAACGGCCATATTCACGGCCAGGCGTCAATGTCGGGGTGGCGATGTCCGTCGCTCCGGACAGCCGGTTGACCGCGATCGTGAAAGCGGCGAGGAACACCATAAAGGAGGACCCGCGCACTTCCCTGGCCAGTGCGGACACGCCGGCCATCAGCTCAGCGTCCACTTCGAACCGGTACATGGCTGTTGTCTGCGGCAAGCCCATCGATCGCGGCCGGTCCGCGGGCATGGTCAGGGTTTCCCCACCTCGCAGCTTATCCTGCCAGTAACGACGCGACGAATTCTCGGCGGGACCGCCCAATCTCGCAAGCTGCCACGTCGTGAAGTCGCGATACTGCTGCGGCTCTGCGAGCTCATGGCCCCCGTGTCCGGTCCGGGTCGCATATCGGGCCGCGAGATCGCGAAAGATGACCTGCACGGACCACCCGTCCGCGGCCGCATGGTGCACGACGAGCACGAGCAGGGCGTCGTGGTCGTCGAACCGGTTGAGGACCGCGCGAAGTTTCGGTACCGAGGATGCGTCGAAGTCGGCCGTCTCCTCCTCGACGAGCAAGGCGTCGATTCGGCGTCCCCGCTCTTCCGGCTCGATCCCCGGAAGATCCCGAACGGTCAGCTCCGCGGGAGCCGGCTGATGGACGACCTGACACCGCGCTTCCGGATCGCGGATGATCACAGAGCGCAACGCATCGTGGCGCACGACGATGTCATCGAGCGCGCTCTGCAATGCCTGCACGTCGACCTGTCCATGGATGCGCCACCCGTGGACGATGTGGTGACGAGGACCGAACGGCCCCTCGGCGTCGCCCTGATCGAGGGCACAGAGGAACTCTTGATTCGCTGACAGCGGCCACCGCTCGCCGGCGCCGGTCGAAGTGTCCATGGTCGTCATGGTTTCTTACCTTCTTGCCAGGTGTTTCAGGCCGGTCGTGGGGTTCGCGGCACCCAGGGGTGCCGGGTATGACTTTCCTGCCTCTGCCGCTGATGGCCCAGGAGGATTGGCCGCCCGGCGCCCCCGAAGACTTGACCGCTGATGGGGAGGTGCGAGGACCTCAACGCCGATGGCGCGGCGCTGGCGGAAACGTGTCATCGCTCATGCTGCGTCCTCGACTGCACCGTGGCTTTGCTCGACCGCCTCATAGAGCGCCTTGATGTTTCCGCTCCCGAAGGTTGTCGCGCCAAGGCGTTCGATCAGCTCGACGAAGAAGGTATTGCGCGGGGTGACCGGCTTGGCGAAGATCTGGAACAGCTGCCCGTCATGGTCCTCATCAGCCAGGATGCCACGTACGCGCAGATCTTCTACCGAATGCCTTTCCAGCTCGATCCGTTCATCCAAACGGTCGTAGTACCGTCCGGGCGTTGAAAGGAACTGAACACCAGCCGCCTGGACCTGGTCGACCGCCCGCACGATGTCCGGCACCCGGAGCGCCACATGCTGGATCCCGGCACCGGCGTGGTCACGCAGGAAGGTGTCTATCTGGCCTGGCGACTTGGTCAAGTCCGGCTCGATCAGAGTGAAGGTGACGGCGCCGGAGGTACTTTGCACAACCTTGGAATTCATCGATTGTCTACCGACGAATATCTTCTCCTCGTACACGACGCGGAAGTCGAGTACCTCTTCGTAGAACGCCACGGTGGGATCGAGCTGCCCGCCGGGCAGGCAGACAGCGAAGTGGTCGATAGCAGCAGCGCCGATGTCACGCGCGGAAGGCGAACCGGCCGGGGAAAGCGGTCCGCTTGCGGCGCGCTGCACGAAGGTATGGGCGACATCCGCAAAGGCCAAGATGCTCGCCGTCACCACCCCGTCATCTTCGGTCGGCCCGTGTAGCGGTACGGCGCCGCGACTTACCGCCTCGTGGAACGCAGTCCGAGCGTCGGCCACGCCGAGCCCGATGTCGGCGACTCCGTCTCCGTGCCGGGAGACGTAGATGGCGGCCTGATGGTCAGGGACACGCGGCTCGGTGAGCAGCAACCGGATGTCATCGCGCCCAACTCCGACGGTTCGGCTTCGGCCGTCTTCGATCCGCTGGAACTCCGAGAAGGCATAGCCTCGGGTCCACAGGTCCGCCGCTGATGCGGAATCCTCGACGAAGAACCGAACGTGGTCGACCCTCATGCCCGTGTAGACAGAGTTCTGCTCGACCGCCATCACGCCACACCCTGGTTGCGGCCGGCACCACGTGGGCGGAGGTCGGTCCAGTTCATCGCGACGTAACGCAGACAGGACGTGCGATCTGTCGCAGCGAGGGCCACCCGCCAGCCCGCGGGCGCCACCACGAACTCGGGCCAGAGAGAGTGTTGACCGGCTTCGTTGACCAGCACGACGAACTGGCCGTCCTCGCGGTCGAACGGATTCGACATATCCGGAATCCTTCCTGTTAGCTCGCCCTGGCGACCTGGTCGCCGTGAATCGCGGTGATGTGCTGGTCAATGAGCGCGACGGTGGGGACATCGAATATCTCCACTACGCTGAGCTTCACGCCCAGCTCAGCCTCGATGCGCAACACGAGCCGCGCCGCCTGGAGCGATTGACCGCCCAGATCGAAGAAGCTGTCGTCGAGGCCGACTTGGTCGACATTCAAGGTCTTGCTGAAGATGGCGCACAGCGTTTCCTGACGTGGGCTGAGCGGCGCGCGATGTTGCTTGGCCCGGTCGAACTCCGGCTCCGGCAGAGCATCTCGATCCACCTTCCCGTTGACGGTCACCGGTATCGCGTCGATGGCGGTGAACGCGGCGGGCACCATGTAATCGGGCAGAGCCCTGCCCAGGTGGGTGCGCAGCTCGCCGAAGTCGACGCCGCCCGCACAGGGGACGACGTAGGCGGCCAACCGCTGATCCTCGTCGCTCGAGGTGCCGACGACCACCGCATCCGCCACGGCCGGATGCGTTCGAAGGGCGGCCTCGACCTCTCCCAGCTCGACCCGGAAGCCACGGACCTTGATCTGCTGGTCAGCCCGCCCGAGGAACTCGAGCGAGCCGCCGGCGGTCTGCCGGACCAGATCACCGGTACGAAACATCCGCTCGCCTGGAGCGCCGAACGGGTCCGCAACGAACCGCTCCGCAGTGAGATCGGGGCGGTCGACATACCCCCGCGCCAGGCAGCCGCCCGCAACGTACAGTTCGCCGACCCCACCTTCGACTACTCGGTTCAAGCTCTCATCGAGCACGTAAAGTCGCTTGTCATCGAGAGCCTGACCGAGCGGGACGAAAGCACCGACCTGCGCTTGCTGCGTCAACGACAGCTGGGTGGCGAACAGAGTGGTCTCAGTCTGTCCGTACATCACTCTGACCCGGATATCCGGATTTGCGGAAAGGATCCGACGCACTGCCTCTGGCGAGACGACGTCACCACCGGTCATGACTTCACGCACGGATGAAAGACAGGTGGGATCCTCCTCGGCAACGAGCCTGAAGAGGCCCGATGTCAAGTGAACTGCGGTCGCTTCGCCCCGCCTGAGATCGTCGCGCAGCGCATCGATGTCGAACTCGCCCGGGTGCGCCAGGACAATTTGTCCACCGCGCAATAACGGTGCCCACAATTCAAACGTTGACATTCCGAACGCATACGGCGCGATCATCAGGATCCGACTGAACACCGAATCGTTCCAGGTCTGGTCTTCGATCAGCCCGATCACACTGCGGTGAGAAACTCCGACACCTTTGGGCGCGCCGGCCGATCCTGAAGTGAAGAGAACGTAGGCAAGCTGGTCCTCGGCTACCGAAACCACCGGTTCGGACTCTTGCGCTTGTTCCGCGTCACTGGTCGTGATCACCTCGCCGAAGCTGGACAGCGTGGCCGCGGGCGTCGCACCGTCGGTGATTACCATCCGCACCTTGAGCTGGTCGCTGATCGACCGCAGTCGCTCCGTCGGCATCGATGTGGCCAGGGGCACATACGTGGCGCCCGCCTTGATCACCGCGAGGGTCGCAACGACCAGGTCGAACGACCGGCCGAGACATACCGCTACGGGCTGCTCCGCTTCCACTCCATGCTCGATCAGAAGGTTGGCCAAGCGATTGGCCCGGCGGTTCAGTTCATCGAAGGTCAGAAACCCGTCGGCCGACCGCACGGCAACCGCTTCGGGCCGCCGGCGAACCTGATTCAAAAAGGTCTCTGGCAGTGTAGAGGCCATATCGAAGCTCCCATCGGCATATTTTCCGGCGCGGCAGGACCGCCGGTCTGCACAAGTCCATGCCGCTCCGGCCTGCCCTACTCTCTGAGTCTTCCAGCCGCCATCGAAGGCTGCGTCTTCGATATTGCGACCAGGCCAACACACCCAGCGTGAGTTGTTCGCGGCGATCCGGCGAGACCCGAGGGCTTGTCGGTTCGGGCTCTGGCGCACAAGTATCAGGTGCATCGCCGGACGGTGCGCGAAGAGTTGACCTCGGCGTTTTCGAAGCCGCGGAGGAAGCAGCCGCCGCGTCGGTCTCGGCCGGATCCAGACCGACTCGACTCCGAGCTTCTCCCCCTCGACAACCCGCTCGCGGTGGCCGTCGACACAGTCGACGACCACCGCGAGCGGAACCTCCCGCCCAGGCGGGGAATCGTCAGACGCTACTTGATTTTGCGGTCGAGCTCCGCGGCGGCGAAAACGCCGAGGCCGTCCACGATCAGCGTTCCTGGGCGAGTTTCTCGAGCCACGGCACGAGTTGTGCGGGAGTCGGTGTCGACGCCCACTCCTCTTCTCGAAGTCGGAGCGCAGCGTCGCGCACTTCGGGGTCCTCGACAACGCGACGCAGCATCGAGCGGATCTCGGAGACTGACTGCTTCTGGTGGTCGAGCCGGGCGCCCGCACCCCGGTCGGCCAGGTAGTTCGATGTGAGGGTCGAGTAGCCTTGTTTGGGCGACGTTCGATCCCACTCGACGCCGTCCGGGGTCGCGCGGCCGAAGAACCTCGTCGGCTCGTCGGTGTCGCACACTATCTGCGGTACGGCATTGGCGAGACCAGCTATGACGGTCCCGAAGCTCCCGTGGTTGACCAGCGCGGAGCAGGTCGGCAGCAGTTGTGACAAGGGGACGTAGTCCATGGCGCGAACGTTGTCCGGCAGCGTCCCGACCTGGTCGGAGAGCTGGTCCTTGTTGAGGGTTGCGATCACCTCGACGTCCAGCCCGTCCACCGCCTCGAGCAGCGCCGGGATCCGGCCCGTGCTGTCGCCCTTGTCGACGGCCCGGGCGGAGACCCCGAGACTGATCGCCATTCGCGGTCGCGTTGGTTCGTCCCGCAACCAGCGCTCGGACACGCTCCCGCCGCTGTAGGGCAGATACCGGACGGGAACGGTGGGAGTCCGGGTGGGCAGCCGCATGCCCGCGGGGATCGGATCGAGCGTCGCCTGCCCCAGCAACAGCTCGTCGTCGACCGTCACGCCGTGGTGGTCGGCCAGCGGTTGCATCGCCTCCGCCAGCATGCTCGGCAGTCCCCTGCTCACGAACCGCTCGTGAGCCCACGCTGTGTAGTCGGGAGAGATGAGGGTACGGACATGGGCCGCTCCGCTCGCCTTGGCTGCGACCGCGCCGCAGGGGAACCACGGCTCCCACAGCACGAGATCCGGGCGCCAGTTTTTCGCGAAAGCGACGATGTCGTCGATGTCCTCGCGCGGCCGCGGCGGTTGGTAGTTCCGGATGGCGAGGATCGCGTAGTGGTAGAAGACGTCCCACATGTCACGCTCGACGCGCTCGTGCACGGACAACGCCCGCACGTATCGCTCGGTCTCGTCCGGGTTCGGGAGCACGTCGGCGTAGTCCGGGTCGTCGCAATCGTGTACCGCCAGCGGTGTCTGCGGCCCACAGGGTACAGCGACGATGCCGGACTCGGTCACGCGCTGCGCGAAGTCCGTGGATATGATGCCGGAGGGGGAGGGGAATCCGGACGGCGCCACCACCCGCACGTCGTGACCCGCGCTCTGCAACGCCCACGCGTAGGGTACGAGCGGCCAGAAGTGAGCGGGCGCCGGAAAGCACGTGATCATGACACGCATGGCTTCTCCATTCACACAGTTGTGCGGGCAGGGGACTCGTCGAGCAGGAAGTCGCCGACCGGGCCCTTCAGCTTCTCGGCGTCGATGACGTGCGGTCCTTCGGCGACGACGCCGCGCTGTGCCGAGGGGACACAGGCGACGACGGCGTCGGCCGCCTCACCGAAGAAGTTCGGTCGGAGCTCGCTCATCGTCGGGTGGTCCTGCGACGCGCTGCCGTTGAGCACGAGCGTGGGCACGCGGATCCGTGAGAACCGCTCGGCCGGTGGCTGATTGGTGGTCCCCATGCAGGCGGCGTCGTAAGGCAGCGTATGAGCCAGACTGATCAGGTGTGACCACTTCGGATGCTTCCTTGCTCGCCGCACCGACTCCTCCGGCGAGCCCCAAGCGCGCATCGAGAGCTCGAACGCCTCGGACCGCCGGCCCTCGTCGAGCAGGGCGCGTACGCGCTGTATGTACTGACCGTGCAGAACCTCCGCGTCCGCACCCATGTCGTAGGGCAAGTCGTAGACGACCAGCCTGTTCATCGCGACACCAGCCGCCGCTGCCTCCAACGCCAGCGCCCCACCTGAGCACGCCCCGAAGACATGGGGCGACCCGCCGGCTTCGTCGATCACCGCGGCCAAGTCCTCGATCTCGCGGCGAACGGCGTACGGTGCGACGTCCCCGCTGTCGCCCCGGCCGCGCCGCGCGTAGTTGTAGACGGTGAACCGCGACGCGAGTTCGAGACCGAGCGGAGCGTTCTCGGTGCCGTCATCCATCGCCCCACACACGAGTACCACGGCGGGACCACTGCCGAAGCGCTCGTACGCGATCCGCGTCCCGTCCGGGGAGCGCACTGTACCGAAGGTGCTCATGACGGCTCCCCCTCGCCTTGGGTTTCGGTGCTGGAACCCTTGACTGCGACGAAGATGCCCCGCCCGTTGATGCCTTCGGCGGAGTACGTTGCGGGGCAGCCGGCTTCCTCGAAGGCCTGCAGGTACTCATCCTGGGTGAAGAGCATGAGTTCGTGGACCTGGGTGACCTCCCGGATCCCTTCGGCGCGGGCGATGAGGTACCGGGTCTCGAGCCGCGAGTGACGACCTTGACTCGAGGTGTGCGATACCCGGGCGATGGCACTCCCCTCGACATGCGCCGAGTCGGCGGCGAGGTACCCGTCAAGGAAATTCTCGGGGAACCACCAGGGCTCGACGACGAGCACGCCGCCGGGAACCAGGTGTTCGGCCATCGCCTGGATCGCCGCATGGAGTTCCTCGCGGCTCTCGACGTATCCGATGGCATGGAACAGGCAGGTGACGGCGTCGAACCGGCGCGGCAGCCGGAAGTTGCGCATGTCGCCGCGGTGCACCTGGGACGGGAAGCGGTCCCATGCGCGCCGCAACATCGGCTCCGAGAGCTCGACCCCCTCGACGTCGCCCACCAGCTCTGCGAACGTCTCCAGGTGGGCTCCGGTCCCGCAGGCCACGTCGAGCAACGATCCGGCGTGCGGATACCGCTCGCGCACGAGCGCGACGACCGCCTCGGCCTCACGCACCCAGTCCTTGCCACGAGCCTTGTAGACCGTCTCGTAGATGTCGACGAAATCGGCTCCGTACGTCATCGGCTCGTCCGCGAACGCTCGGTGTCTTCGGCTCCGTCGATGCCCTGCTCGTCCACGAGGTCGCGAACAGTGCCGCGGTCGTCGGTCGACGCATCCGTATCCGTGGGCGAGGCGGTGCCGGCATCGTCGGCCCCATCCTTGCCGTCCCCGTGGGCTGGGACGTGGCGCAGCGAGATGCCCGCGACGACTGCGAGAACGAGTGCGACTACACCCCCGAAGGCGGCGGCCACGTTGAGCCCATCGGTGAATGCCTCGGCCGCCTTGCGCGCCAGCTCCTCGCCGGCCGGCCCTGGAGTACCGTGGGCCACCGACATCGCGCCGGCGACGCTCTCCCGTGCGGTCGCGGCGTCGACGCCCGGAACCGGGTCACTGAAGGCGCTGCGGTAAATGGCCGCGGCGATGCTGCCTGTCAAGGCAATGCCGAGGGAGACACCGAAGTCACCACTGGTCTCCGAGACAGCAGCCGCCGAGCCCGCCTTCTCCGGCGGAGCCGAAGTCATGATCAGCCCGGCTCCCAATGCGCCCGCCGGACCGGACCCCAGCGACGCCACCACGAACCCGGACATGAGCAGGGCCACGCCGCTCTCCGGGCCAACCTGGGTCACCGCGACGAGCCCGAGCACCGAGATGATCATGCCCGCAACGATCACTTTGCCCGGCGGGATGCGGCGCGTGAACGCCGGAGCCAGCATGGACCCGACCATGCCCGCGAACGTGGGGGCGATCAGCCACAAGCCCGTCGAGAGCGGGGAGTAACCGGCCACCGATTGGAGGTACAGCGCGACGAGGAAGGCGTACCCGGACATGATCCCCATCAGCAACATGAGGGTCGCTGCCGAGGCGAAGACCCGGTTGCGGAACAGCGAGACGTCGAGGAGCGGTTCGGCGAGACGACTCTGCCGCCGCACGAATATCACGCCCGCGAGTACCCCGACGACGAGGGCAACGACGGCGATGACCGTGAGGCCGTTCTTGGCGATCTCCTTCACGCCGTAGACGAACGGGAGGATCGCGACGAGCGAGAGTACGACGCTGAGCAGGTCAATGCGGCCGCGGATCTCGCCGCCCCGCGCCTCGGGCAGCAGGAACGGAGCGGCCACCACCAGCAGGACCATCACAGGTACTGGAAGGAGGAGCGTCGAGCCCCACCAGAAGTGCTCGAGCAGGACGCCGCCGACGACCGGGCCGAGCGCGATACCGCCCATGAAGCAGCTCATATAGGCGCCGATGGCCATGGCATGATGCCGCTTGTCGGTGAACAGGCTGTTGAGGAGCGCCAGCGTCGAAGGCATGAGAGTCGCTCCGGCGATGCCGAGTACACCACGCGCCGCGATCAGCACCTCGATGCTCGGCGAGTACGCGGCCACCGCCGACACCACGGCGAACGCGCCCGCCCCGATCAGAAGCAGGCGCCGACGTCCGATGCGATCACCGAGATTCCCCATGGTGATCAGGAGTGCGGCGACCACGAAACCGTAGATGTCCAGAGCCCACAACTGCTCCGTCGAGTTTGCACCGAGATCTACCGACAGAGCCGGCACCGCCACGTACAGAATGCTGAGATCCATGGCCATCATCAGCGTCGGCAGCGCCAGGATGACGAGCCCGAATACCGCTCGTTTCCCGTGCTCGCTTGGGGTTAATTCGGCCACGAGTACTCCTCCGATAGTGTCGGACGTTGGTCGATTCGCATCGCGCCACGCCGAAAGGCCGTTCCCTCAAATATTTATTAAAAAGAGTAACACGGTCCATCGGACAGCGAAACGGAGAATTCCACGAACCGAACCTGGACCTATCCCACCGGTTTCGTGAGATTCTCATAGTCGGCGAGTGCACGGCAGCCTGGTCACCGGCAACGGTGATCTGCATACTCATTATCACAGACGAAAAGGACCAGCCACCGGCTGGAGACGTCGGAGTACAGGAGGCCTCGGTGATCAGAATCTTCCAGCCGACAGTGGGTGAGGACGAACTTGCCGCGCTCGCAGAGGTCTTCGACTCGGCCTGGTTGGGCAAGGGTCCTCGGGCGGATGCTTTCGAGCAGGCGTTCGCTGGGCACCTCGATGTCGACGCCGAACAGGTGACCTCGATCAGTTCGTGCACGGCAGGCCTGTTCATCGCTGCGAAGCTCGCCGACCTCGGCCCGGACTGTGAGGCAGTGCTGCCGACCGTCAGCTACGTCGCCGCGGGCAATGCGGTGGCCGCGACGGGTGCGCGTCCTGTCTTCTGCGATGTCGACGAGCGGACGCTGAACCCGACCGTGGACGACGTCGAGGCAGCACTGACCCCGCGGACCCGGGCAGTGGTCCTCCTGCATTACGGAGGCTACCCGGGCAATGTCGTCGAGATCGCCCGTCTGTGCCGGGAGCGCGGCATCCTGCTCATCGAGGATTCGGCCTGCTCGGTCGCGTCGCGCGCAGGCGAGCAGGCGTGTGGAACCGTGGGCGATATCGGGCTGTGGAGCTTCGACAGCATGAAGATTCTGGTCACCGGCGACGGTGGCATGCTGTATGCCCGCGACCCCGAGATGGTCGAGCGCGCCAGGAAGCTGGCGTACCTGGGGCTGGAACAGTTCAGCGGGCTGTCGCAAGCACCCCTGGTCGACTCGCGCTGGTGGGAGTTCGAGGTCTCGTCGTTCTCCGGCCGCACGGTCATGAATGACATGCAGGCGGCGATGGGGCTGGTGCAGCTCCCCAAGGTGGAGGCATTCGTCAAGCGCCGCAGGGCGGTCGCCGAATTCTACGACCGCGAACTTGTCGACTTGACCGGTGTTCGCACTCCCCCGCCGCTCCCCGCCGACCACCAGTCGTCCTATTACCTGTATTGGGTCCAGATGGAGACCGAGGTGCGCGACCGGGTGGCGAAAACGCTCCTCGAGCGCGGCATCTACACCACCTTCCGCTACCCGGCACTGCACCGTGTCCGGGCTTACGGATCGACGGCGAGCCTGCCCCGCGCCGAGCGCGCTGTCGACCAGACGCTCTGCCTGCCCCTGCACCAGGCGCTGACCGACGCTGACGTGGAACGCATTGCCGCGGAGTTCCGCAATGCGGTGTCGTCGGCCTCCGCGAACTCGCGATAAGACGCCCCGCGACCGATAGCAGAAATGGAGTTGACGATGACGGTCCACGTATGGGGCTATCTCGACGAGTACCAGCAGGAGCGCGAGGAGATACTCGAGTGTGTCGACACGGTCTTCAGCTCCGGAAAGCTCATCCTCGGCAAGAGCGTGCACATGTTCGAGCAGGAGTTCGCCGATTACCATAGCGTCGCGCACTGCGTAGGCGTCGACAACGGCACGAACGCCATCAAGCTTGCGCTGGAGGCGTTGGGCATCGGTCCGGGAGACGAAGTCATCACCGTGTCCAATACCGCGGCTCCCACCGTTGTCGCAATCGTGTCGACAGGTGCGACACCGGTCTTCGTCGACGTCCGCGAGGACGACTTCCTGATGGACACGACCCTCATCAGTGCTGCGATCACGGCTCGGACCAAGGCGATCGTCCCGGTCCATCTCTACGGACAGTGCGTCGACATGGCCGCTGTGGGCGCGATCGCCCGTGAGCACGGACTGGCCGTGGTCGAGGACTGCGCCCAGGCCCACGGCGCCCGCCAGCATGGACATCTTGCCGGTACTTGGGGGGATGCCTCCAGCTTCTCGTTCTACCCGACCAAGGTCCTCGGTGCGTACGGCGACGGCGGTGCGGTGCTGACGCCGAACGAGGAGACCGACCGTGCACTGCGCCGCTTGCGCTTCTACGGCATGGAGTCCGACTACCACACCGTCGCGACGCCGGCGCACAACAGCCGGCTCGACGAAGTGCACGCCGAGATCTTGCGGAAGAAGCTCACCCGGCTGGATCGCTACATCGAGCAACGACGCGCGGTCGCAGCGCGCTACGAGCGCGATCTCGGCGATACCGCGCTGACGCTGCCGTCGACCGTGAAGGGAAACGAGCACGTCTACTACGTCTACGTGGTGAGGCACCCGGCACGCGATTCGATCATCGCGGCGATGCAGGAGCATGGTGTTCAGCTGAACGTCAGCTACCGGTGGCCGGTTCACCTGATGACGGGGTTCGCCTATCTCGGGTACCGAGAGGGCTCGCTACCGGTGACGGAGAAACTCGCGGGCGAGATCTTTTCCCTGCCGATGTTTGCTTCGCTGCGGCGCGACGATCAGGACCACACCGTCGAAGCCCTTCGTGACGTGCTGGGAAGAATCTGAGACGGCTCGACGAAAGGGAGTAGACACGTGGAGATCCGAGAACTGGCTGTCGAGGGTGCGCTCGAGTTCACGCCCTCGGCGTACCCCGACGAGCGGGGGCTCTTCGTGGCACCGTTCCAGGGACCCGCACTCGCCCAGGCGCGGGGCCAGGGCACGTTTCCCGTGCGACAGGCCAACCAGAGCCGGTCCCGGCGCGGGGCGCTCCGCGGGGTCCACTACACCCGAACGCCGCCCGGAGTCGCGAAGTATGTGAGCTGCGCCCACGGCAGGGCCCTGGACATCGTCGTCGATCTGCGCGTGGGCTCACCGACCTACGGACGGTGGGAGTGCGTCGAGATGAACCAGGAATCGTTCCGGTCGGTGTACTTCCCTGTGGGGGTCGGGCACGCCTTCATCGCCCTCGAGGACGATACGGTGATGTCCTACATGCTGAATGGCAGCTACGTCGCCGAGAACGAACTCGCAGTCTCGGCGCTGGACCCTCGATTGGCGCTGCCGATCCCGGACGGGCTGGAGATGATCCTCTCGCCCCGGGACCGGGCCGCCATCTCGCTCGAGGAAGCCGCCCGGCAGGGACTGCTGCCCGAGTACGACCGGTGCGTCCAGCTCGACGCCGAGCTGCGGCGACAGGGCGACGGCGAGGCTCTCACATCCCTGTGAGCCTCAACGGCTCACGGCCCGCCCGCACCTGGGCGAGCACCGACGCGGGCCGGTCCCGCCTGCTGGATATTCTGGAGTTTCGCAGCGCCAACGCCTCGATCACCGGCCGGTGATCGAGGCGTTGGCGCTGAGGCGTGGCGCAACCCTGAACAGGATCTGCCGGCCGACTTCGCCCAGCGCCGCCAGGAGCACCAGCTCGACGATGCGTTGCCCGGACTGGACTGGGTGGAGGTCACCGACCGGGCGTCCGGGCCGATCACCTTGTCCAAGCACGAGGCGGCACCGGAGCCGGTGAGTTTGCGCCGGCTGAAGGCCGAGGTCGGCCGGAGATGGGGCACCGTCGCGCTGATCGACGTGGTGAAAGAGACGGTGCTTGCGCACCGGTTGCCAAGTCAGCGCCGTCGCCGTCGGCGGCGCGCTGCCGGGTCGACGTGCTCGGCGAGCGGCTGATGCTGGCGATCTACGCCTACGGCACCAACACCGGCATCCGCGCGGTCGCCGCCGGCGGCGGGCATGCCTACAGCGAGGGAACAGCTGCGCTACGCCCGGCGCCGCTACGTGACCCGCGAGGCCGCCGCTCGGGTCGCCGTCGCGATCGCGAACGCCACCTTCCCGTCGCGGCGGTGCACGCGATGGTCGGGGGTGCGGCCCGGCACGGCAACACCATGAGCGTGGAGAGCAACTACGTCGGCTCCCACAGCCAGTCCGAGATCGTCTTCGGCATCACCCGGCTGTTGGCGAGATCGCGCAATGTCGCCGCCTCCGGCACGGTCAGCCCGCATCGGGTTCGGCGTGCTCATCACGGTCAGTACCGGGATGCTCATATGCTAGAGCCTGCAAGTGAGTGAACCGAGCGCAGGCAGCGCTGGCTGCCGAGGCGATTGAACTTGTCGAGCAGCGCGGAGCGAGTCCGAGCAGATTGAGCGGAGGTGGGCGCATGTCGGCGACGAAGCTCCTGGTACTCGGTATCGTGCAGCTCTCCGGCGGCGCGCACGGCTACCAGGTCCGGTCCGAACTGCAGAGCTGGCATGCGGAAACCTGGGCCAAGATCAAGCCCGGCTCGATCTATCACGCACTGAAGAAAGCGGCGGCTGACGGCCTCCTCACCGAACACGCCGAGCCGGGCAACTCCGGTCCCGAGCGCGTTCTCTACCGCGCAACAGCTCGAGGACGTGACGAGATCGTCGAACTGGTCCGCGACGGCCTGCAGCGCACCCACGACCCAGACATGCTCAACGCGTCCATCGCCATGTTGCCCATGCTGACCAGGTCAGATGCCATCGCACACGTCAACGAGCGGGTCGCGCGCCTGGAAGCGGAGCTCGTCGTACAGGCCAAGGGGTGGGAGAGCCCGAACCCCGGCATCCCCGAGCACGTCCGCGAGCAGGCCGAACTGTGGGCGGGACACGCACGCACCGAACTGGAGTGCGCTTAGCCGTTCCCTGCTGCCAACGCTGCCCGCTGACCACGGGAAACACGACTCAACTACCACCGAAATTCTC